>NZ_JAWJTF010000069.1:0-52537 GCF_048836525.1 Nostoc sp. CALU 546 | reverse complement strand
CACAGGGGTGACAACAAAAGGGTTTGTACTGGACAATATAGCAACGGCAGCAAGCAAATATCTAGCATGAACTAGCTCAAAACTTGTGGTTAGTACAGCACAGACAAGTAGGGGCAATTCATGAATTGCCCCTACTTGAGCAACTTGTTAAAAGTAGGTAATACCAATTTGAAAAAAGAATGCGACAAATAGACCATTTGTAGAGACGCGATTCATCGCGTCTTTACCCAATGATGTGTTGCAATCATTAGTTGAATGGGTATTATATTCGCCACCAACCCAAAGGATCTCAGTTGCTTGAGGAATTATTAAGTACTGCCGATCCTCTGATAAAATCCTTGGAGCGTAAGTAGTTAAGTTTATTATGACAAGTGCATCTTATATTTTTCTGGCTGGAGCAAGTCGCGGTGTTGGTCGAGAAATTGCTCAATATCTGACAGCACAACAGCTAAAGGTCAAAGCACTCCTGAGAACAGCAGCAGTTGCGGCTGAACTAGAGAAAACAGGTATTCAAGCAGTTGTGGGAGATGCTTTGAATATTGACGATGTAGAACGCGCAATCCTGACAGATGAACCTATTCACACCGTTATCAGTACAATTGGCGGTTTACCGACAGACGGAGAAAGAGCAGATTACCCTGGTAATAGAAATCTGATCGATGCGGCAGTTAAAGGTGGAGTACAAAAGTTTATTCTCATATCTTCCATTGGCGCTGGCAATAGTGTTGTTGCTCTGTCACCCCAAGTTTTGGCAGCACTGGGAACAGTTTTAGTTGAGAAAGACAAAGCTGAACAACACTTAATTGCCAGTGGACTTACCTATACAATCATCCGCCCAGGTGGACTCAAGTCAGAACCAGCAACGGGTAATGGCGTTTTGACTGAAGATCCACAGATTATTGGTAGCATCAATCGTGCAGATGTGGCGCAGTTAGTTGGTCGCTGTTTAAATAGCAATCGCACCAATAATAAAATCTTATCAGCCGTAGACCGAAATATGCTATTCGGACAAAGAGAATTTGCAGAATTTAGCTGAGACAGCAAGAAGCCTCTCACTTACCGCTTGATCGGAAGTGATGAGATAAATATCTATTACGAAAAAAGCTGATGGTTACTATTTAACTCTCAGCTTGGAAGATGCGACAGTTCCAGCAATTAAACCCGATTTTAATCCAGATTCGATAACTGGAATTGATGTTGGTTTAAAGGAGTTTTTGACAACTTCTCTTGGTGAAACTGTTGCTATCCCTCAACACTACCGCAAATCTCAAAAACGTTTACGAGTTATCCAAAAACGTGTTTCCCGTCGCACAAAAGGAAGTAAACGCAGACAGAAGGCGGTTAAACAGTTGGGCAAGCAACATAAAAAAGTTGCTGATAAACGCAAAGACTTTCATTTCAAAACTGCTAACAATCTGTTGAAGAAATATGATGTTGTGGCGGTTGAAGATTTGAATATTAAGGGACTTTCACGCACCCGATTGGCGAAGTCTGTACTTGATGCCGGATGGTCAAGTTTTCTGTCGATACTGACAAACAAAGCCGAAAATGCTGGTTTGTTGGTTATCCCAGTTAAAGCGTCTGGTACAAGTCAAGATTGTTCTAGTTGTGGTGTAAAGGTTCCTAAAAAACTGCATGAACGCTGGCACAACTGCTCTAATTGCGGGTGTAGTCTTGACCGCGATCATAATGCAGCCGTGAATATAAAAAATAGGGCGGTAGGGCATTCCGTTCTTAAAGGCAAGAGCCTCCTAAGCAGTAGCCGGATTGTCTTGGAAGCCTACACTCGTCCTTCGGACTGAGTGTAGGAGTATGTCACTTTGGAGTAATTTAAGCACGCCAGCGGAGTACCTGACCCTTAACAGGATTCACAAATTCTCGTTTTTCAGCGACAGACTGAGCATACTCCCGCTTCAACTGGTAGTACCACTGCGCCTGCATATCTGAGTCCTTAATCAGCCGTAGTACAGGATTATATTTCAGACCAATTTGCTGTTTTTCCACAACCGTTCGGTCTTGGTCAAGGAAAGTTCGCGCTAGTATATGCATCAGTGGTTTGAAAAATCCCACCCAAGGAAGTGTCCAGTAAAGAGCAAAAGTTACCTCAGTTTCCGTATCTGAAATGGGTGTAACTGCTGTTAAATTAACGACTCGATGCTTACCAATGGTGGTTTCTTCTATTCTGACGCCAGGTAAACGAAAAGAAATCTCCGTTTCCGGGACACCACCGCCAATCAGCCAGTATAATCGGCCCCCATTCTCTGGTAATCGGTGTCGTCGCATTGTGAAGCCATAGGGCGAAGCATCAAATTGCTTCACTTCCTCGTGTAGTTGCTCATTTCGCCACCACCAAGCGCGATGAACATAAGGTGAATGAGCAGGGTCCATCAGACCTACCACTGCATGATCCACAAAACAGGGGAATTTCACAATCTCTACGAATTGGGGCGAACGCTCATCAAACCCTGGAATTACCGGAATTTCCATCTCAGAAGCAGGAGGTTGTGGGTTATCTGGATCAGGCATATATATCCAAATATTTCCTTGGACTTCGCGAATTTCATAAGACTGTACATTGAAGCGACTCAAATCAATCTGCTGTTCTTCTACAAGAGATGGAATTGCAGTGCAACTTCCAACCGGGTTAAAGCGCCAACCGTGATAACAGCATTCCACTTCCTGTCCATCGAATCTACCACAACTCAAGGGCACACCACGATGGGGGCAAATGTCCCGCATCGCAGAGACTTTCCTATCCTGGCTGCGGACTAGAAGCACTGGTTCTCCCAAGAAAATGCGGCTGATCATCATACCTGGCTTGATTTGATCGCTAGGCAAAGCATAGTACCAAGTATTACGCAAGAAAAAATTATCGTTATTTTTCATAACTAATACCAAATTGAAATAGATAGTATATTGGACATTACTGGAACAGACTTTTGGTAAAGATATTTAATCTAAAATCCCAAATCTAAAATCCCAAATTAGTATAACTGCGTCTGCTTTTGACGCAACAAAAGTCCTGGTTTGTAGAAAGGAAGGTTATGCTTGAAAACATTATTTCAGGTTTTTAATTACTGTAAGTAAATTCAACTGATACAAATGTTGGTCATGTTCGTAATTCTCTCAGATTTGGGTTGTTCTAGGAGGTTTGCAGGTGTGAAGTTGCCTTATTCACCAGAAATTTGGACAAATACCGTTCTTTTTCGCGGGCCATCCAACTCAAAAAACAACACAGATTGCCAGGTTCCCAAAGCTAATTTACCATCCACAATGGGAATTATCTCACTAGTAGTCAGCATCATTGCCATTAAATGAGAGTGAGCATTAATCGGTTCATCTTCCGGGACATCTCTTAAATGCAAATCATTATGCAAATAGCTGTCTGATTCAGGTGCTAATTTTTGCAAGAACACTTTTATATCTTCTAACAATCGGACTTCATTTTCGTTGATCGCTAATGCTGTTGTTGTGTGACGAGAAAATACTAAAGCTTGTCCATTTTTAATTGATGTTGAGGCAATAAAATCTTGGATTTGTGGCGTGATATTATGAATATTTATTTTTGGCTCAGTTTCAATTTCAATTAACTTATTAATAATTGGCATCTGTTGAATTTTATATTTTAGATTGCAGACGAAGTAAGCTAACACAGCCTAACGCACTCATCAATTTAATATCAACATCTAACTATGCCAATTTTAGATTTTGGTGCGCTTCTAGCGCAACTTGGATTTTTGAAGAAAAAATCTAATACCATTCAATTAATGATTGCAACACATCTTTGGGTAAAGACGCGATGAATCGCGTCTCTACAAATGGTCTATTTGTCGCATTCTTTTTTCAAATTGGTATAAAATCCAAAATTGAATGACTTCTAATTCCTAACTATAGTTTCCAAACCTTGTACTAATCTTTCTATACCTTCTTTTGCCGTCTCTTTTTGCAGCGCCCCATAAGCAACGCGTAGATAGCATCCATCATCCATGCCAAAGGTTGTACCTGGAATGACTGCTACTTTATGTTCTTGGATCAGTCTTTTAACTAATTCAAAAGCATCCATCTGGGTATGAACTTTGAGGAAAAAATAGAAAGCGCCATTGGCGGGGGTAATACTACATAAGCCTTGTAGCGGGTTAAGGGAGTCTAATACTAGTTGGCGTACTTGAGCAAGCGCTCCTATATTACTCTGCAAATACTCCTCTTTTGCCTGCAATGCTCCTAAAGCTGCATATTGAGAAATGACTGGCGGACAAATCAAAATTGTATCCTGGACTTTTTTGATGGCGACAAGTAAGTGTTTAGGAATCACCATGTAGCCAATACGCCAACTGGCAAAACCGTATGCTTTGGAAAGGCTATAGAGAGAAATGGTGTACTCGCTACTATTATCAAATGCACCAGGTGAAATGTGTTTTACCCCGTTATAAGTAAAGTATTCATAGGCTTCATCACTGATGTGGTAAATACTACGATCGCCACAAATTTGATTTACTTGGTGCAATGCTGCTTCAGAATAGACAACTCCAGTCGGATTATTCGGTGAAATTGTAACCACAGCCCGTGTTCTGGGAGTGATTGCTTGAGCGATCGCATCTGGACGCAGTTGGTAATTTTCATCCGTCGTCACTAATACTGGATGACAACCAGCCATTGCGATCGCCATTTCGTGATTGAAATAGTAGGGCGTATTCAGAATAATTTCATCGCCTGGGTTAGTAATAGCAAGAATGGCATTCATAAATCCCATATTGCTCCCTGCTGTCACGACGATGGAGTTTTCCCTATTGATTTCAATGCCGTTGAAGGCTTGCAATTTTTCTGCAAGTGCTGTCAGTAATTGGGGAATTCCCTCAACTGATTTGTATAGATTATTAGTTGGCTCGTCCAGAAATTTGGGCAAAAATTCTCTGGTTTCAGGTGGTGGGTTGTAAGAAACTACACCTTGTCCCAGAGAGATTGTTCCAGGAGAATTTTTAATCATTTCCCCAACCAGAGGAATAATCGGTGACTGTACCGCTTGCATACGAGAGGTTAGGGATTCCATGTTTCGATGCCTATAGACCTGGTTTTAGTATCTTTTTATAGTATAAAAACGACTAGTCGTGATATTAATTTATTGATCACAACTGGTCGCGCGTAGTTATATCAAGTTGTTTCCTTCTTATTCACCCACTTAAGTAGCTAGGCGTAAATAAATTAAAGTTTGTATTAAGAACTTTAGTCCTGATAATTCTTATTTTGAGCGATGAATCGCTCACTACGAACGATGTTTATTGTTGCGATCGCTCAAGAAGGTACTTTGGTTCGTTGCGATATCGAATAAACAGGCAACCAAGCAACTAGTACAGCATTACCTACCTTTAACAAGTTGCTCAAGTAGGGGAAATTCATGAATTGCCCCTACTTGTCTTCTTAATTGAGATGGTACTTAGATTTACGTAGTCTTGTACTAGTATTTTCCCTGATAAATATGATAAGATTCTACAAAATGCTACGTAAACATACTTCTTTAGCAGGTAGAAAATAAATTCTTCTCTTCTGCCTTCTGCTCTTTACTTTTCTTCGGTAAAGGTTCAATCCGTCATGCGGAGTTGCTGATATCGTTTCTTTGTGAAGTTGTATATATTTATCCCCCGGCTATGCCGTTTTCCCTGATCAAGGAAAGACTACATCGGGGTCTTAATTATGTGTATCTTCACACAGGATTGGTATGAGTCAGGAACCATATAAAACCAAAGGAATAAGAGAATGGGTCTGAAAAAGCTAGTCAGCTATGGAATTTTTGTGCTGATCTTCGTCATTGGATTCGGTTTCACATCAATTGCTCGTGGTTTTGACTATCCACCCCCAACTCCGAAGATTGAGTTTGCCCAAGAGACGAGCGATCTCATGCTCAACACGTTGTTCGCGGCGCTGACGCAGGAGTTCGACGAAACCACGGTGGATAACGTGGAGCAGGGTAAGCATTCCATCTCGCTGATATTTAATGATCAGAACAAGGATATGCGGTTAGTTGGCACCGTTGGCCCGCTTCGGCAAAGCGATCGCCCTAGCGACAACTTCGAGCGTCAGGCAAACGCGCTGGCACTGGCGGGACAGGCATACACGTCTGTCCAGCGCGTGGATAGAAAATGGTACTATCGACGCTCAGTCCCCCTCAGCAACTTTAGAGCAGAGTGTGCGCTTTGCCACATAAATTATCCTGCCGGCCCTACCTCTAACTTTGTGGGCGCACTTATGCTCAGAGTGCCAATCAAGGAGTAAGGGATTTCCAAACAATAAAATTATTGTATAGCAAAGTGTTGAGCCAGTGCTGAGTAAAAACCCAGTTTTTTCAAAGCTTTGAGCAATCAACGCTGTCTTAACCTGTGTGACTACGGCTATAGAAAGTAGAAGTCAGTGCTGCCGACAGCAGCACTGACTTCGTGTTTGGTAGAAAATTCAACTATGTATTCTGAGAGTTTTTAGTCAATCGAGATCTGCTGAGGGCCAGTGGCTTTGCCATTATGCGCGTCCGTCGTGTTGCTGGTGTAAATATTTGAGCGAATCTGTTTATCCAGCCAGCTTTTAACAGGATCATCTGCAAGGTTGAGGCGAAGCACACCAGAGAAGAACCCACCCACAAATGAGACTGGATGCTGAGTAAATTCTTTGAATATAGGTGACAATTCATTAATGAACATTAAAAGACTCCTGGCACTGCGGTAAAAAATTACTACTTCTTAATTGATCGTAACGTGTTAAGGGATTGGGCATTGGGCATTGGGCATTGGGCATGGGGCATTGGGCATTGGGCATGGGGCATTGGGCATCGGTTATTCTTCTTGTCTCCCCCTGTCCCCTGCTCCCTGCCCCCTTGCTTCTTCCCCAGTCCCCAGTCATTTCACCTTATGAGCTTGGTTGCTGATCGGGAAACATACACTTATCAGAATCACAACCACTAGGGCCGGCCTCTGTCATTTCGCCTAAATCATAGCGGCTTAGGACTGCACAGAAGTCATCTGTTTTACGCCGCGCTTTCACCTCTTGAGTTAAGCGATCGTAGGTGGATTTGTCTATTGGTTCAAATGGCAAACGGGGGAATGATTGCAAATCGTCAAAACGGGCTAAAAGAGCCGCTGAAATATATCCCTCATCATTCTGGATAGTTTCGTAAATGCGCTGTCCCAAAGGTTCGATTTCATCAGAGCGGAGTTCCAAAGTCGCTGATGTGTTGTGAGTCACGTACCAACGTTGAACCTGAAGGACAAAATCAAACTGGGCTAAGACTGAAAACTTAGAAACATCAATTTCATCAGCCCCAGGTAAATCCGCCCAAGTTACAGAAACAGGGATTTCCACCAGCCATTCACTCACCCGTGGATCAAAGGGATCGTTGAGCAAATTGCCCTGTTCATCTTTGTCTGATTGAGAAGGAATGACGTTGTAACCATAGTCAATACAAGCCAAGGCTACTGGGTCATTTTTACCGAAAGTAATCCGGCGAATGAATCTTTGGGCTTTTGGGGGATGCCATCCTGAACTAGCATTAGTTAATAAAGCCTTAGTACCACTGGGTTGCACTGTGGTGCAGCGATTTGGACGCTTGAGATTGTGGCGATCGCAATAATCCCAAACCACCCGATGTACAATATCTCTCCAAGAACTGAGGTATTTCTCTTCCTCACGCTTGAAAGCTAATCCTTGTGGAGTTGCAGGTCTTCCTGCTTCCCACCAGCGCAGCCAATCAACACCAAAAGCATGGACAAAGAAATCAAATAAACCTGTAAAAGAAACTCCCACAATCGGGTCTAATTCACGGCTGTATTGATAGCGTGGTTCCAGGAATTTGTGATTTAAAAGTGCTGCTACAGATAACGCCCCAGCGGTGAAAGCCTCCTCTTGTTCTTTGTAGTTACGTGGATCGATTTGATTGAGGTGAACCTCTGACAAATTGCAGTTCCCAGTTAGGGTATTACCAAATACTCCTTTGTGATGTTCCGGTTCATTGAAGCAATAAGTATCGTGTAAACCTGGTAATTCTTCTACACCTCTGACTATTTGCCATTTACCTTTGTATTTGGCGTCACACCCTTTGCTCACATCCAAACGCTGGCAAGGAATTTGTCCACAGTCAGTAATTTGCAAGTAGTATAAATCTTGACTGCGAAAACCATAGTTAGTTACTGACCCTTTATGAGCGCAGAGATTTAAAGAAGAACGGATACCACATTTAGTTAGTAATAACTGCACTCGATACGCACGTTCGTAATCAGAGATGTAAATCCTAATGCCATTGCTATGTGTATTTGTGCCATCTGTATCGGCTAAACCAGCGATAAAGTGCAAAATTGCTTGGCGATTCCAACTAGCAATTACATTCAGTGACTCTGGATTTGTTTTTAAACTCTTTAAAAATTCTCCAGAAAAACCTAAGTCTGTTACATCTATAAAAGTTGGTAAGTAGTCATAGTTTCTTTCAGGAGACTTACTTCCGATTACAGATAAAGCTGCTTTTTGTTCATAGAGTCTAACTTTGGCATTACCATTTTGGTCTGTAGTTCCATCTCCTACAGCTATTCCCAAAGTATAGGCATAACTTGGATCGATATTTAAGCCACTTTCATACTGAATTATAAAAGGTTCAGTATGAATGGCATATCTACTAACATCCATCAAATCCTTGGTTTGGACTTCTTTGTATTCTTTATCAAATCTATCTTTTACAAAGAAGCGATGATATTCAGTTGCATCCAAGTAAGTACCATCTGCAAATTTGACTCGATATAGATGGCGATCGCTACCAGTTTTAAAAGGTGTTACTTGGCTCCATTTTTGACCATTCCAAATCTCAATGTCATCTCCAACAACATCTTTGATTTTATGCATTCCATCTCTAGTGATGAGTAAAGTATCACCACTGACACAGTGGAAATTAGCACCGATGATTTCTCCGCATGGATTTAAACCATATCGCTGCAAACGATGTTCTAGCTCATTAGCATCAAGATTGGAATAACGTTCTTCTAACCACTGTTTTGCTGTTCCTTGTTCATAAGCTTGTAAAAACTCGACTTTCAGAGCTTGTGTTGGTAGCAAATCAATATTCGATCGCGCTACGGCTTCACCAGCCCATTGAATCGCTCCCTCTCCGCTGTAATATTGTTTGCGGACAGCACCAACACATTCTTCTAAGGTTGGCTTGCGGTGAAAAACTCTCGTATGGTTTGCCATTCGGAGTGCATCGCGCTCTGGATCGATTCGCCAGTTGCCATTGTCATCTTGTTGCCATAAGTTATCTTTGGCGGTGGCTGCTAGGTTATCGCCAGAATCAAACTGACGCATCCCCGCGCTTCTTCGGATATTGCCTGCAACAATTGTTACAGCAGCTTGATCAATTAACAGACAGCATTCAACTGAATTTAATTGTCGTCCTAAAGCTTTATTCAGAATAGATGCACAACGCTGATAAAGTCCGGGCAATTTCACCGGATTTGCAACTCCTCCAAAGCCGTTGAGAGTTTCTCCTGCTTTGCGGACATCGCTGATATCAACTAATACTTCAACTTCTGCTGAAAATTGTTCATCAGTGGAGAGTTCTAATAAGGCTTGATATGATTCAACCCAACCTTCACGGCTATCTCCAACGTGAATAGTGACGTTATTTCCTTCTATATGAGTTTCAGTATATTCACGTCGCTGTTGCACAGGAGTGCTGCCAATTTCACCTTTTACAGTGACATTCAGTTGATTACGGATGGGGGGCAACTGGTTAATAAATTGCGGTTCTAGAACGGCTCCAGTACCACAGCCCATCATTGCCAGATCCATCATTAAGCCGAAGGCACTCCAGTCTTGGAGATTGGTAGAGGTGCAATTATATGCCCCGGAAAAGTTCTTGGGCTTGGTTATCCAGTCTGTGCCACCAACCCATAGCCAGCGCCCACTGGGCATAGCTTTCAAGTTGCGCTGCATCTTATCCAGTGTGGCAGCTTCTTCTTGAGTTAGCTTTCCCAACTCGACTAAGCCTTGTAGAGTGCGATCGCATACCTCATCCCATGTTTCCCTTAGTCCCGCCTTTGTCCGGCGGCTATAGGTTCTAAAAAATACGGGATTTGCAGCCGGTGCTGTTTCTGGAAACCTTGCACTCTGGCGTGTTCTTTCGAGATTCTGAACCATATATTAAGTATCTTGCGTTCTTGTTGCGTGCGGACAGATTATGACTATACGCCAAGTAGTTTGAGTATTAAAGATTGTCAAATTGTCCACTTTACGCTAGCTCTACCCTGCACTAATTACAACAGAAATTTATGATGTATAATATCCTCTACCCTTGGGTAAGAGATGGATACTAAGTTTTAATTGGCACTATTGTTTTTAAGCAAATTATCTCTATCAACCCATCTTCAGGCTGATGATCGCTACTCAGTAATGGCTCAACGCTTCGCTACCGCTAACTGTACTCAGGATTATTTGTGATTATTTGAGATTTTCCAAACAGGGTTTTGGCAAGGAATTTAGAATCCAACTTTAAAATCCCGAATTGGTATAAGCTAGCTTCAACTTCCCCAGAAAGTTGAGCATGGCTGAAACTACAGCATCCGGCGACTCAATCAAGAAGCCGTGACCACCACGTTCGATGACCACAAGTTCAGCATTGGGAATACCTTGAGCAAGCTGTTGGGAAAACTTTAGCGGGGTGAGAATATCTTGTTTTCCAACCATAACTAAGGTAGGACAATGAATTTGTTGGAGGCGGTGTAATGTGTCACTACTAAGGATGGCTTGACTGTGATGATAAAGTGAATGAGTTGCTGGTGGGAAAGGATATCTGATCGCAAATTCAATCAGACCTTCAATCATGTCAGGAATTGAGTAAAACGCATCTGTAAATATCCAGGGCAATATAACTTTTTCATAAAGTTTTAAATCTACATTACTAGGAAGTTCGCCCCAAGTCTCGATGATGCTATTGAATAATGCATCACCTTTTGCCAAAGATGAAAGTAGTGTCAGACTTTTTACCTTTTCAGGGTGTGCTAACACTAGTTCTTGGGCTATCTGACTACCCATTGAATGACCAGCTAGATGCACCTGATTAATCCCGATGTGATCGAGCAATCCTGCAACGTCACCAGCCATCTGTTTTAGACCATAGGGACTTTCGGGAGCAGAACTTCTCCCCATACCTCGGTTATCCAAGCGAATGACTTGATATTGCGAAACCAGCGATGGCATAATCAGCGACCAATAAGCATGATCGCAAAGAAAGCCAGCTATTAATAGCAAAGGCTCACCCGTTCCCTTAATGTCGTAGAACAAATCAATCCCGTTAATCTGAACCTTGGGCATAGTAAATAATTCTGCTAAACCTTATTTTTAAGCAGGGTATAGACGAGGCGATACTTCTAAGTCTTGAATTTCTCGTCTACCGGAATCTGATAGCCGTTGGCGAGGCGATTGGTCATGTTGGCTGTGGCTGCGATCGCCATTAGTTCCCCAAACATAGTATCATTCATACCCTTGGCACGCGCCGCCGCTGTGTGGGAGGCGATACAGTACTCACACCCATTGGTCGCACTCACGGCGATATAAATCAGTTCGCGCATCAATGGATCAATCTCACCAGGGCTGGCCATCACTTCCTTTAGCGTTTGCCACGTTCGTTGTAAAGTGGGGGGATGGTTGGCTATGGCTTTCCAGAAGTTATTGATGTAGTCATTTTGACGTGTAACCCGGATGTCGTCATACACTGCACGCACTTCGTCGCTGGCTTCTTCGTATTCAATCAGCTTAGTCATGTTTTGATTCCATATAGTTTCCCCAGCGAGTGGGAACCCCTAGATTGTAATACTGAGTTGCAATTAAAGATAGTAATATCATGTCTGCTTGGCATAAACTAGCATTTCTTGGACGATCTACTAGAACAGACTAAACAGGAAATTTACACTATCCTGTCAGAGAAATAGGTGGGGTCATCCATGAAGAAATTGATCCAGCGTATTAAAGCATTACTCCGACGTATCCTCAAGGAGTTTTCATCTAATTCTCAGCAACCATCGCCTGTAATAAATTCTCGCCCATTAGAAACTTCCATTCCAACTGTTTCTCCTCGATGGGAGTCTGGTTTGGTACTTGTGTGTTCACAATGTGCCAACGAGCAATCAGGCTCAACTGCTTCGGAAGACTTAGAGAATTGGTTGAAATCTCGTTTGAAATTTGAGGGCTTATGGGGGGAATTTCGGGTCGTTAGCACCAGTTGTTTAGGGGTTTGTCCCCGGATGGGTATTACTGTTGTTCTTGTAAGTAATGGAATTCACGGGAATAGTCCATGCTTAATTGTAAATCCGCAGAGCGATCGCGAACTTCTCTACTCATACATTAAACAGAATCAAGGCTAACTGCAAAAGTTTGTGAAAGCTTCCAATTATTGAAATCAAACTGAATTTGACCTTGCACTATGTTTCAATCAAGTAGCAAAGAAAAAAGGGGTGAATTTAAATATTCACCCCTTCTTCTATGTTATTAAGGAGGTAAAGAAGACTTATCCAACCCGTATTAATACCATTCTGTCCTGAAGAATTATTCTTTTAAACGAGGTATATTTGGTCTGACAAAGGTAGCAGAAGAATTAGTGCTTCGGGCATTAGTGCTTGAAGAAGCAGTAGTTGGGGAACTGAGATTCAAGAAATCGATAAGTTTGAGAGTACGATTACGAATTTTCCAACGCCCATTTGTTTTGATGAGTTTATCTTCATAAGTGCCATTAGCGACATCAATGCTGGTTTCTGAACGTTTATGAGTCGCATGGAGATAAGAGGTAGCTGTTGCTTTATTATTCTCAATTGAAATGTTTATCGTACCTATTAAGTGTTGGGTAGCTTGATATCCATTTCCTTGAAATACTGAATAGACAAAATCTGCCCAAGAATCTGTCCCATAACGTGTTTCACTTGCGCCATCAGGAAAAATAGCAGTGAGGACTGAATCTTGAGTAAAACAATCCCGATAAATATTCTTTCCTTCTAGTAGATTTCCTCTACCAATAGCGTCAGTTCCCAGGGCGTAACAGGATGTTAATTTTTGAATTTCTAATTCTGCGTTAGGTTGATTTGCGCTTGCTATTTCAAACCTACCTCCAATAAACAGCACAAGAGCAACTGCAATCACAACCAGAGTTATTCGATTTAAAAGAAACGAGATAGCATTTGTAACTATTCGCCCATTGTCTCTTCTTTTTTCCACAGTATATCCACCTTAATTTTTACTATTTTCGCATCTTGCACTTTACCATAAACTAAAACTTTGGCTAATATTTTTAGCTCATTGAAAACGGCTAAAATATTTGCATACTTTGCTAGCAATTACATTTTGTGTAAGCCAGAAAATCTGTTTTATAGTAAATGATAAAACTAGGACACGATTTGATGTATACAACTAGTTATAGCAGGTGTTTGACCAATTTTAAGTGTTAATTATAACTAAGTTTGTGTTGATTTGATTAAGTAATAGACTTACTACTTACATAGTTTTATGAATCGCCAGATAAATTTGATTTTACCAAGCGCTAAAAATCAAATATAATAACTATATCAATCCTAAATAATTCTTGATAAGTTCCCCGAAATCTTAAAAAAATCGGGGTTCTGCGGCTACAACTATCAGAAGTTACCTATTCTCCTAAAATGGGAATAGAAATTATAAATTGTGTTCCTTCTCCTAAGACAGATTTACAAGTCAAACTTCCAGCATGATTTTCTACTATAATTTGCCGACTAATAGATAATCCTAATCCCGTACCTTTTCCTACAGATTTGGTAGTAAATAAATTCTCAAAAATAGAGTTTTTCACTTCTTCTGTCATGCCTTTGGCATTATCTTTAATATTAATTACTACGTTTTCATTGTCTACTTGGAGATAAGTTTCTATAGTGATAATATTAGGATGTGTTTCTTGGATTTCTAAAAAGCTACGACCTATATTTGCTTCTTCTAAAGCATCAATTGCATTAGCAAGAATATTCATAAACACCTGATTCAATTGTCCTAAGTAGCATTTTACTGATGGAATATATGCATAGTTTTTAATGATTTGAATGGCGGGACGATTATGATCAGCTTTTAGACGATGCTGTAAAATCATTAAAGTACTATCTATACCTTCATGGATATTCGCTAATACTTTATATGTAGTATCGGCACGAGAAAAAGTACGGAGAGATGTACTAATATTCCGAATGCGCTGTGTCCCTACTGTCATACCATCAATCATTTTTGGTAAATCTTTTAGTAGAAAATCTATATCTATTTCTTCAGCTTTTTCTTCAATTTCTACACCAGGATTTGGAAATTTTTCTCGGTATAGTTGCAGATAGTCGATTAAATCTTTCACAATATCTTTTGCTTGGGCAATACTACCTGTAATAAAAGCAATGGGGTTGTTGATTTCGTGTGCAACACCTGCAACTAAATTTCCCAGAGAAGACATTTTTTCACTTTGGATAATTTGTAGTTGCGCCTCTTGTAAATCTTTTATTGACTGTTCTAATTCCCTAGATTTTTCTTGTGCTCTCGTGTATAAGCTGGCATTTTCTATGGCAATAGCCATTTGAGAAACTAAGACTTTTAATACTTCTACCCTTTCTGGAACAAAAGCTCCTGATGATAACTGGTTTTCTAAATAAATAATCCCAGTAAGCTGTGATTGGTACATAATTGGCAAACAAAAGATTGATTTTGTTTGAAATTTCTGAATATAGATATCAAGGTTAAAAGGTTCTGCAAGGATAGCATCATTTAATACAAGATATTGCTGAGTTCGGAAAACATAATTAATGACAGAGAGCGGTAAATCCTGATAGGTTTCAACAGGAATAGAGCGTAAAACTGTCACTGCATTTTCAGCAGCATTTCCAGAAGCTTCGATATACAAATTATTATCTTTAATTAGGAGTAGTACTGCTTTTTGGGCGGCAGCATTTTCTAGTAAAATTTTGATCAACTTGCCTAATAAATTTTCTAAAACAATTTCATTAGTAATCGCTTGGGAAAACTTGATGAATGCATTAAAATCTAAAAAATCACTCAAGCTGCTATTGGTAGTCGTGCTAGTGGTAAGATGAATTGTATCTATTTTTGAAGTACTGTTTTCTATAGGAGTAGTTTGCCCTACTAGAAAAGTATATTTTGATTCTAAGTGTTTAACTTTAGCGATCGCACCCCAGCGAATATAGGCATAATAGGATTTAGTTATATAAGTTTGATGAATTAACTCTTTACCAAGAGATTGATAAAATTTTCCAGCTAACTCATAAGCTAAAGCTTCTTCTTGGAGAAAACCGTTTTCTTGAGATTTGGCAATAGAGTGTTCGTAGTAGTCCATTGCTTCCAGCTTTTGACCTAAAATCTGATACCGTTCTGCCTCCACGAGGTAAAATCTGTGTAAGTGATTCGTGGGAGCATGAGTAGCCCAGAGTTCCATCTTTTGCTGATTAGCTCGGACTTTTTCTAGAATAGCTTGCTTCTCAGACTCTTTAGCAGTATGATATATTGCCAAGTGGGCTAAAGAATCGTAAAAATAAAAGATTGGAACAACAAATAACCCTGTAACACCACCTAAAGAATTTTCTGCGATCGCAGCATTTTCTACAGCTTTAAAATACTCCCCAAATATGTAAGAGAGCATTAGTTTATTAACAAATAAATGGTTAATTGTGTAAAGATCATTTACTTGCTGATGAATGGGTAGCATACTTTGCTCGTCGTAAGCTTCTCCAATTAAACAGTCCACATTTTCAAAACTTCCTTTCAAGTTCAGAACTGTTTGCAAATATACTGAGTTCCAAGTAAAAGCGACTTGTTGCTTGATTTTTTTCAGCGAATCACAATAAGCTATCAGTTCTTTTTCTAGAACCCAAAGTTCCTTACCCAGCCAAAATGAATGATAGGGATAAATGTAACCACAATAGCCAGCATATTCTAAATCTCCAGTTTCCAGACCACTAGAATATCCTGCCATTGATGATGTTAATGTCTCCCTAACATGCTCTTTCCAATGCATAACATGAGCGCTAACAACCGTCAGAATTTTCGCCTTGAGTTCTTCAGCATTAAATTGTGATACCAAACGTGAAGCTAATTTACCAAATTCATAGCCAGAATCAATTTCTCCTTGAACTCCACAAAGAAGTAATCCATAAAGACTATAACCATAAGCAGATACAGCCGTATTTCCATATCTTAAGGACAAATTGACCATTTTACAGACAATAATTGGCATCATTGCAGGAGCAGTTTGAAAAGCCGCCGGGAGAACTCCCATTAAGATTCTCATAGCTGCAATCTTGTTAGGATCAGTCATTAATGGTAAGTTAATTAAATCTGCAATGGCTTTACCTTTCAAAGAAGCCGCGATTTCATCCATCCCCTGCTGAATATCAGTTGATGTGGGTTCGTCTGGAAAACTTGTTCCTAACAATTGCAGAATTGATACAGCTATCTGAATGGCTTTCAGTTGTTTGCTTTGAATGATAGAAGCGATAATCTGTACTTCATAGACTTTCACTTTATCTAGAAGGACTTTGGCTTGTTGCTGCACCACCTCAGCCCATTCTTGCATCTGCTCAAAATCACCGCCAAGATAAGCTACCTCTGCGGCTCCTTCATATAAACCAATAGTTAAGGTATATTCAGTTTCCCAAGCATCTATATTTAAAAGTTTTATCCCATTTGTGAAGTATTTCAGAGCCGCTTCGTAAGCTGTAGAAGCTTTAGCTTTTCGTCCTGCAATTAAATTTAATCGTGCCAATTCAGTTTTTTCAGATTGCTCTGTCAGGTTAAGAATACCTACATTCAACTGATTGACGATATCAAAAATATTAGCTTCTATTTCCTCTTTAGGTGTATTTTGGAGAAGCAATTGCCCAATTTTCAGGTGAGTAGATTTTTTGAGTTCTTCTGGAATCAATGAATATGCTGCTTGCTGTACTCTGTCATGTAAGAACTTATAACCTACCCGTGAAGTGTCGAGATTTAAATTAACTGCTTCTTCTTGATTAAAAACTAAAGGAATACGGTAAGCTTCACTTAAAGGTAGAATTAATCCCGCTTGCAAAGCAGAGTGTAAATCATTAGCTGTCAAAGAAGGTGATTTTTCATTGACTATCGATAAAACATCCAGACTAAATCTGTCACCCACACAAGCTGCTAATTTTAAAACATCTTGGGTTAAACTTGGTAGTTTTTCAACTCTACTGGCAACTAACTCAACTACATTTTTATCAGTAATTCCAATTGCTTGTATATCCTCTAGACTCCATTGCCATCTAGCATTGGCAAAGTCAAATTTTAGTAATTTTTCTTGATAAAGTGCCTGAATTAGTTGTGTTATAAAAAACGGGTTTCCACCTGTCTTGTTATAAATCAGTTCGGCTAATTGAATAATTTTATTGTTAAATGCTCTAATGCCATCATCCTGTTTAGGTTCTCCTTCTTGGAGAGTTTCGGCAATTAGCTTAGTTACATTTTCTAAATTTAAAGGTTGTAATATAACATTATTAACTACCGTGCCACTATCTTTAATTTCTTCTATTTTTTGAATTAAAGGATGTGCCGAATTAACTTCATTATCTCTATATGCTCCGATAAATAGAAAATATTTGCTATCGGTATCAGTTATGAGCAGTTGGATTAAATTTAATGTGGCTGAATCTGCCCATTGTAAATCATCTAAAAATATGACTAAGGGGTGTTCTTTTTGGGTAAAAACTTGGATAAATTCTTTAAAAACATGATTGAAGCGATTTTGTGATTCTGTTGCCCCAATTTCGGCAACTTCTGGCTGTGTACCAATGATTAATTCTACTTCTGGAATTACGTCAGTAATAACTTTTCCATTTGTTCCTAAAGCTGATAGTATTTTATTCCGCCATATTTCTATTTGCTCATTATTTTCTGTCAGTAAATACCGCATCAAATAAGCAAAAGCTTGAATTAAAGAAGCATAAGGTATATTTCGCTTTAATTGGTCAAATTTACCAGAAATAAAGTACCCTTGTCTGCGAGTAATGGGTTTATTAACTTCATTCACTAGAACTGATTTGCCAATACCAGAATAACCAGAAACTAGCATCATTTCACTAGTCCCAGATGTAACGCGCTCAAATGCAGCTAACAGTTCAATAACTTGTTCTTCACGACCATATAATTTTTGAGGGATTAATAACTGACTCAAGATATCTAAACGCCCTGGAACAAAATCAGTAATTATTCCCTTGCTTTCTAACTGGTTGAGACATGATTCTAAATCTGCTAATAATCCTGTAGCACTTTGATATCTATCTTCCGCATTTTTTGCCATCAGCTTCATCACAATTTCAGAGACGGCGGTAGGAATTTGTGAATTTAATGATTGGGGGTTTATCGCTTGAACTGCAATGTGACTATAAACTACTTCTAGGGGGTCTTGGCTAAAAAATGGTGTTTTATCAGTTAACATTTCATATAAAGTCACACCAAGGGAATAAAAGTCAGTGCGATAATCAAGAATGCGATTCATTCTCCCAGTTTGTTCAGGAGACATATAGGCAAGTGTGCCTTCAACGCAGTTAGGGTTATTAAATTGGGGATTTTCTTTATTGAGACGGGAGGCTATACCAAAGTCAGTGAGTTTAACAATATCTGTCTGGGAGTTAATTATGATGTTATTAGGTTTAATATCTTTATGAATAATCTGATTTTTATGTAAATAATCTAAAGCTTTAGTCAGTTGAATAGCAATATTTAAATGGTTAATCAAGTCAAGTTTTTTTGTTTGTAAAAATTGCGCTAAAGACTGACCTCCAAAGTCTTCCAACAACAGTCCTACACGATTTTGAAAGGTTTCTAGACTAATAGCTTTAACTATATTGGGATGGTCTAAACCTTGCTGAATTTGATACTCATTTTTAAGGCGAGTAAAGGCTTCGAGAGTCGGATATTCATTTTTAAGCAGCTTGATGATAACTCGCTGTTGCGTCTTTGGCGTTTGTGCTTGATAAATAATTGTTTGGATTCCTTCGTGGAGAGTCGAGTTAATTTGGTATCCAGTACGATTTGGCATTGATTTTCGACTATAAAGTTACAAAACTAGCATCAACCCCGTTTGGGGTTCTAGTTTAATATTCCCAATACGTAGAAAATTATTAACATTGCGCTTCTGTATCCAAGGGTTAAAAATTAAAAAGCGATTATTTCCTTGTGACGAAAACTAGTGGCTACAACCCGACTGTAACTTTTACGCCAACCGCAGATAAGGACACTTTTGCAAAAATCCAGAGGCCTTATTGTGGGCATCTAAGTTATGAGTATGCGTTGGCGTAGGTCGAATAATGCCACCAAATAGGTCATCTAATCCGTAGGGTGTGAAAAATTGCCATTGACCTTGGGTATCTAGTCGAACTCCCACAGCAGTGGCGGTGTGCAGCCAATCTGTGATGCCATCCTCTGTACTAGTGTAGGGTCTGCTACCAAGACGCCAACGAGCAAAACTAGCTTGATTTTTGACATCAAACTCGTCATGAGGAAATTGTTCTGTGAGATTCGCCTTTGCTGCTAGTTCTTGCGAACGGTTTCCCTCTATATCAAAGAATGCAATATCAAAATCTTTAATCCCTAACCCACAGTCATTGCCAAAAATTGAAGACCAAACGGTGTTTCGGACTGCACCACCGGCTAACCACCAGTTCGGTAGATTTAGTTGAGCGATCGCAGGTAATACTGTATTAATACGTGTATCAGCTAAAATTATCTGTAGGCGAGTGTTACTATTCATATCAAATTCCTGGGATTGTCAAGTAGAAGGTGAAAATATTATCATTCACATTTCATTAAACTTACGGTATTAATAGTCCTGTTGTGACACTTGGTATGTCAATATTTATCAGGTGAACTTCTGTAGTCATAGTATAAAGAAAACAGGTTACACAGAAGGTTAAGTTGTGAATTTAGAATTTAGAATTTTTATTTATGGAAGATTTATTTGCGCGACTAGAACGCACACTCAATCCTGAACTGCCTTCTATAACAGAGTCACAACAACAACTCCTACAAAAACTCAGTATTGATGAAAATAAACCCGGTACAATTCTGCATGACTTTCAAATTCTGATAGATTTCTTACAACCAAATGGAGTAGAAGTTAGTAGTGTTAATAACCTTCTACCGCTAAAAGTCCTATCAGAAGTTAATTCTCGGTTAAGTCACCCAATTGAAATTAAACTCAAACGTCCCGTACAGAAATCATACCCATACATTAATGGACTATATCTGTTATTACGCAGTTCTGGAATAGCCCAAATTAGATCCCAAGGGAAGAAGCAGTTTTTAGTTTTAGACGCAGCAACTTTACAATCCTGGTCAAGCCTCAATCCAACAGAACGCTATTTCAACTTATTAGAAGCCTGGTTGATTTGGGGAAATAACGAAGTTTTGGGTGAACATCAAGATTCATTAGGGAATTTATTTAGATGTATTCAACTTTGGCCTCGTGTCTCAGATAAAGGTTTAAAATTTTCTAAATATGAAGATCAAAACAATATTAGTTATTACCCAGGTTTGCATAATGTTGCCCTGTTAGAGTTATTTGGATTTTTATCTATCAAACATGGGAAACCACAAGAAGGCAAGGGATGGCGCATAACTAGTTTACAACGCTTGCCCTTTGGAGATGCTCTGTTGCAATTACTATTTCCATTGGGGATACGAGGAGAACTACAGGATGATGTAAATGTGAATTTTGGAAAATTGCAGTCACATTTGCAACCCTTTTTTCCAGAATGGAAACACAATTTACTTGTTCCCAAGCAAGGCTTCACCGATGGGATTTATATTTTCAAAGTATCCCTTTTTAAGGCTTGGCGACGCATTGCTATCCCAGCAAAAAAACCATTAAGCTGGCTAGCAGAGATAATTCTCGATGCTTTTGACTTTGACTACGATCACCTGTACGAGTTTAGTTATAAAGACCGTTTTGGCCGCATAATAAAAGTTGGTCATGCCTATATGGAAACACCCCCATTTGCAGACCAAGTGCAAATTGGTGATGTGTCTCTCGAACCAGGTGGTAAAATGACCTATCTTTATGATTTTGGTGACAATTGGAAATTTGATGTGCAGTTAGAAGCAATTAATCCACCTGATAACAAAATCAAAAAACCGAAGATTTTAGAAGTTCACGGAAATGCACCTCAACAGTATTGGAGTGAGGATGATGAATTGGATGAAGACGAAGAATAAAGGGGATTTATTACATACTTGTTGAAATATTTAGATAAGGTATAGCACAGTGCATCAGAAATTGGCAGAACTAATCAATCAGTGTAGAAGACCGACTATCGAGTTACTTAGGGAGGTGCTTTTATGCAGGCGAGAATTATCGGAAAATGAAAGTAATTTCATGACATATATGGCTGGATTTTCTCATCATGAATTTGCAGAAAGTTTATTTTCAGATTTTAATTTATCCTTCTTAGAAGGGACTTCGATATTTTTTGACAGAGAAAATAATAAGTTTCACTTCAAAATATTATTAAATGACCAATCTCATTACTGTGGTAAGTTACACATGGGAAGGATAGAGCGTGATTACAACTCTCCAATGCTTGGGAGTCGCATGGCTTTCAGGGATAAAGATGGTTTATACATTGATAGCCTTGGAAAGCAGCTACGCGGATGTTCTGGAGAACAGGTGAGAGCGTACATCGCACAAGGAACATCAGGTATAGCTGAAAACGTGGTATCCCATCAAAGAGATTTGCAAGATTATTGCTTAGTTACTCATTTCGTTGGAGCAGCTGAGCCTAATGTGGATATCAATGTGAAAACTGTTTTCAGCAGAGTCACAGCGTGCATTTTTGTAAACACAAGGGAGAACGATTTCTATAATTTGTCGCTTGATCAATTTCAACACCGAGTCGAGCTATACCCGTTACTAAAAAGCGTATATTGGTATGTCATAGATGCCATACAGCCTGAAAGAGTTACAGATTTTCTACACAAAATTAAAGCCGATTTCAAACTCGTGCAATATACAGGTACAAAGCATGACTATCTTCAAGAAGTACTACCTGAGATTGAGACAATGATATTAGAAATTCTTTCCCGTAGTCGGGTTGAGTAGAATCGCAATCTTCCGTAAGTTGGCGTAGATATAGCGAAATATTTACGCCAAACTGTACCAAAGGACAAAGGAGATAATAATAAATTTTTACTGGTAAACTACTTTAATGAACATATTAAATTATTTAAAACAGTAATAGGGAACCCAAATTATAAGTTCAGCTTGTGTATCATATATATTTCTACTTGTCTGCAAATCATTAATAAAGCTAACACACTATTAATATTTCACATGAAAACTTACTGGACATTTCCAATCAAGTAATTTAAGTGAAATTGGATAAGTAAGACGATTTTGGTTCATTCTCAACACTTTTAACAGTTATTTCTAGACAAGCTTGATGAAAAACGATACACCGCACGAATTGAACCCAGACCAAGAGATTGGGCGCTTGATTGATGAGGTAATGTCTTCATCTTTGACTGATGAACAGTACCGCAAAAAGATGCAGCGACGCAAAGAAGTGCAAGACAAGCGCATAGCAGACGCGGTACCAGAAAAAGGGTTAATTATTGTAAATACTGGTAACGGGAAGGGTAAAACTACTGCGGCTTTGGGGATGGTGTTGCGATCGCTCGGTCATGGGTATAAAGTAGCGATCATCCAATTTATCAAAGGTAGCTGGGAACCTTCCGAAAAAAGGGTTTTTAGCTATTGGGAAGACCAGATAGAATTTCACGCAATGGGCGAAGGCTTTACCTGGGAAACTCAAGACCGCGATCGCGATCTTGACAAAGCTAGCGCCGCATGGGAGAAATCATTAGAATACATCCGCAACCCAGATTTTCATCTAGTCTTGTTAGACGAAATCAATATCGCTCTCAAAATGGCTTACTTACCAGTAGAAGACGTTTTAACAGGTTTGGCGCAAAAACCAGCTAACAAACACGTTATTCTCACAGGTAGAGGCGCACCGGCTGCTTTAATTGAGCGTGCTGACTTAGTAACCGAAATGACTTTAATTAAGCACCCTTTCCGCGATCAAGGTGTGAAAGCGCAACCGGGAATTGAGTATTAAATCAGAATTCAGGATTCAGAATTCAGAATTCAGAATTGTTAAAAAACCAGGTTTCCGACTCAGCAGAGATCAGAAATCTGGTTTTTAATTTTCGGATGTCAAGCTAGTTTTGAGGGTTTGTAGTCAGCATCTAGCACTTTGCTTTACAAAACAGGGAGTAGGGAGTAGGGATAGAAAAACATTAAAAACTTTAGTTGTGGGTCATTGCCCACTGTTAGGAAAAGATTTTTGCTCTTATTGCTTGCAATGAGGCATAATGCGTCCAAATTTTCAATCCCACGCCTGGTTGGCGTGGGTTCCCTACCATTGGTGTCAACTTAACGCGAAACCGCATGTCCGCCAGAGAATGAATTCTCTGGCGGGTTATTTAGCTTAAGTTGACACCAATGGTTCCCTACTCCCTACTCCTTCTCCCCTACTCCCTCTGAAATCCTATTTGTTTACTTCTTATTCCAGAGACTTAAAAATGCTTGAGAGATGGCTGGGGTAATCTGACTTTGTAAGTGATTTAGTGCATCACGATGATTTTGATTGTTGTCATCATAATAAGTGAACAGATTCGTCAGCTTGACAATCTCAGGATTTTGATCATTTGTTCCTCTCCATTTGTTAGTAACTTTGTGTAAAACGTCCTTGGGTAGGTTTTGTTGTAAGTTATTTAGGGCTGCAATGTAAGAAGTATTTTGAGGATTCTTTTTGAATTGAACCAACAAATCTATCAGCCTGAATTGGGGCTGTGGCTGCTGCGGCTTATTTGTGAGAGTAGGCTGCTGTAGAATTTGACGCTGTTCAATAGTAGCAATGCCATTTTCAGTTAAACCCTGAGATTTCTGAAATTTTCTGACTGCTGTATAAGTAGCTGGCCCATAAAAAGGCCTGTCTGGAGGAATTTCGGCATTGGTTGCAAAACCGTGAAACTTCAATCTATTCTGAAGCCCTTTGACTGTATCTTCCATGACAGTTCGAGTTTCCGAATCAGCGTTACCATTAACCACAAGTTTTTGTGAGTACTGTTTCTGAAACTTTTTAATCGCCTCTTCGGTAGGATCATCTGTCAAGGAGTTGTTATTCCGCTTCCAGGGAGCAAATTTAGTCAGATCCGGCTTAGGATCAATTTCAGGAGCTAAATATCCCAGTCCAATCAATATATGACGGATGACTTCAGGGCTACTAACGGCCATGCTTTTTGGTTCCTTTGCTACTAAACTACTATTTAATGTATCTTGTTTTACAAAAATTAAGTAAGTAGAAATAACTAAGTCTAACATTTCTTGTTTGCAAGGCGTTGTAAAAGTTAAGCAATGTGTGATGACAAACTGCAACTCTTTGAGACGTTCGGCGTAGGCTAGTACACACCGGGAATTAAAGAAAGTGCGATCGCGATCGCTTATTCTTTACCATTGATGATATAGGAATCCGCTTTGATTTCTGAACTGATTTGCGTAGGCAGGGAATAGGCAATAGGCAATAGGCAACAGGAAAGAAGGCTTCTTGGTTGTACTGAGTTTTTTCAGAAATCAAATATGAGTCCTATAGTCATTAGTCATTGGTCATTAGTAACAATAACCACTGACTTCGATTTTCTCACGGTAATTACAAAAAATTAGCGATCGCGGGAGCATTTTGTCAGACAAGTGATGTTTTCGTAGCTGCGAGATGAGTTAATTTTAATTAAGAAACTGATTAATTTATCACAATATATCCACATAGTTATTTTTACTTATTTATTTTAATAGCTCTATTACTAAAAAAATATAATAGATAACTAATTTTAATCAAAAAATCATCCTAAAAAAATTGCCCAGAGAAATAAATTATGATGTTACAAAAAACTGAGTATTGGGAATACTTAATTATTATAGCCATTGAGAATAGACTATTGGAATGAGGTCAGCATATATGACAATAGAACTAGATTGGACAGTTGTAATCGAAGGATATCAAGTTGTTGAGCAACTTTACTTCAGTTCTAAGACTATTGTCTATCGGGGTATTCGAGATATAGACTTGCAACCTGTGATCATCAAATACCTGAAACGTGATTACCCATCCTTTAGTGAACTATTGCAGTTCCGCAATCAGTATACAATCACCAAAAATCTTGACTTACCTGGTGTTGTTCAACCCTACAGTCTAGAAACCTATCGCAATAGCTATGTACTAGTGATGCCAGATTTTGGAGGCATTTCACTTGGGCAATATACTAAGATACAGCCACTAAAATTAAGTGAATTTCTAACGATCGCTATTCATCTAGCTGACATTCTCAACGGACTCTATCAGCACCGGGTAATCCACAAAGATATCAAGCCGGCCAATATCGTCATTCATCCAGAGACAAAACAAGTTAAGCTGATTGACTTCAGCATCGCTTCTCTGCTGCCCAAAGAAACTCAGGAAATTAAAAATCTTCAGGTTTTGGAGGGTACTCTTGCTTATCTTTCTCCTGAACAAACAGGACGAATGAATCGGGGTATCGACTATCGCAGTGATTTTTATTCCTTGGGGGTGACTTTTTTTGAATTACTCACGGGTCAATTGCCCTTCCAATCCAATGATCCGATGGAACTGATTCATTGTCACATTGCTAAACAACCAGAAAAATTAGGAGGCAGGAGGCAGGGGGCAGGAGGCAGGAGGGAAAAAGAAATTCCGCAGATGATTTCAGATATTGTGATGAAATTGATGGCGAAAAATGCTGAAGACCGCTATCAGAGTGCATTAGGGCTGAAATATGATTTAGAAATTTGTTTGGCTCAACTCAAGGAAACGGGTAGAATTGAAAGTTTCCCAATTGCTCAACGGGATGTGTGCGATCGCTTCCTCATTCCAGAAAAACTTTATGGTCGTGAAACCGAAGTAGCTACACTACTGCAAGCCTTTGACCGCATTAGTAGTGGTACTAGAGAAATCATGTTAGTAGTGGGTTTCTCTGGTATCGGCAAAACAGCGATCGTTAATGAAGTCCATAAGCCGATTGTCCGGCAGAGAGGTTACTTTATCAAAGGTAAATTCGACCAGTTTGGGCGGAATATTCCTTTTTCAGCCTTTGTCCTAGCATTACGGGACTTGATGGCGCAACTACTTACCGAAACAGATACCCAACTAGAACAATGGCAGACGAAAATTCTCTCTGCTTTGGGTGAAAACGGGCAGGTGATTATTGAAGTCATTCCCGAACTCGAACGGATTATTGGTAAGCAACCTCCTACACCTGAACTCTCAGGGAGTGCAGCTCAAAATCGCTTCAATCTGCTGTTCCAAAAGTTTATTCAGGTACTCACAACCCCAGAGCATCCCTTGGTGATTTTTCTGGATGATTTGCAATGGGCAGATTCGGCATCACTGGATCTGATGCAACTACTGATGAGTGAGGCAGAAACGGGCTATCTGTTGCTCATTGGTGCTTACCGAGATAATGAAGTCTCCCCTGCTCATCCCCTAATGATGGTATTGAACGACATTGGCAAAACTGGAGCGGTAATTAATACTATCAATCTAACTCCCCTCAAGCCATCCGACCTCAATCATTTGATTGCCGATACCTTTAGTTGTCCCCCAACACTAGCAGCACCCTTGACGGAATTGGTATATCGGAAAACTACGGGCAATCCCTTTTTCGTCACCCAGTTACTCAAGGCATTGTATGAAGAAGGATGGATTACCTTTGATATTGAGAAGGGCTATTGGCAAGGGGATATTGCTCAAATTCAAGAATTGACGCTCACCAATGATGTTGTCGAGTTTATGGCGCATCAAATCCAGAAGTTGCCTACTTCTACCCAATGTGTTTTAAAACTAGCTGCTTGTATTGGTAACTCTTTTGACCTGGCAACTTTGGCCATTGTCTATGAAAAATCCCCAGATGAAACCGCCGTAGACTTGTGGAGAGGGCTGCAAGAGGGATTGATTTTACCAACCAGTGAAATTTATAAGTTTTTCCAGAAGTCTGGCAATGGTAATGAATCATCCCAATTACCAATGGATAATGAGCAATTACCCAATTACAAATTTCTGCACGATCGCGTCCAACAAGCCGCCTATTCTCTCATCCCAGAGGAGCAAAAACAAGCAACTCACCTAAAAATTGGGCAACTACTGCTGAAGAATACAACTTTGGCACAGCAAGACGAAAAGCTTTTTGAAATTGTCAACCAATTTAATATTGGCAAAAATCTGATTAGTGAGCGATCGCAGCAGACTGAACTTGCTCAACTAAATCTGCAAGCTGGAAAGAAAGCAAGAGCCGCAACTGCATATACAGCAGCATTTGAGTATGTCACCACCGGCATTGCTTTACTGACACAGGAACGGTGGCAAACACAATATCAGCTAACTCTGGCTCTTTATGAAACTGCTGCCGAAACTGCTTATTTGAGTGGCAATCTAGAGCAGATGCCACAATTTGCGGCAGTTATTTTAGAAAATGCCAGCACTCTGTTAGATACAGTCAAAGTCTATGAAATCAGAATTCAAGCAGCTCAAGCCCAACATCAATTTCTAGAGGCAGTGCAAATTGCCCTGGAGATTTTGGAGTGTCTCGGAGTCAGTTTTCCCCAGCAACCGAGCGAATCGGATATTGCCCAAGCGTGTGCGGCGACTAACTCAATCTTGGCAGGTAGGCAGCCGTTAGATTTAATTACTTTACCCCAGATGACGGAGCCAGAAAAGATAGCCGCCATCCGGATTCTTGCAAATGTCTCTTCTTCTGCTTATGTTGTCGCGCCATCTCTTTTACCATTTATTATTCTTGAGCAGGTGAATTTATCGGTTCAATATGGCAATATCTCATACTCAGCAAATGGCTATGCCTACTACGGACTAATGCTATGTGGGGTAATTGGAGATATTGAGTGTGGCTATCAGTTTGCACAACTGGCGTACTTGTTGCTCGAACGGTTGAATGCCAAAGAAATGAAAGCCAGAACCTATGTCGGAGTTCAGTGTAGTGTGTGGCATTGGAAGCAGCCACTCCAAAACACCTTAGCATTTCTCAGAGAAGGCTATCAAAGTGGACTGGAAACAGGAGATTTAGAATCGGCTACCATTTGTGCATTCGTTTACGTCATGCACTCTTGGTTTGTTGGCAAAGAACTGAATGATCTCAGCCGAGAGAGTGTTGCCTTCCGTGATCAACTGACTCACCTCAAACAGGAAGGTCTTCTCAGCCATTTAACTATTTTTCAGCAAGGGATTTTGAATTTAATTGGCGATGCTCCAAAAGCATGGGAACTGATTGGTAATGCCTTTGATCAAGAGAAAATGTTGCCAATTCTCCAGCGCTCAGGCGATCAAACAGCACTGTGCTATTTCTACGTCAGCAAACTAATCCTCTGCTATACATTTGGTAAGTTTGAGCTAGCAGTTGAAGCTGCGATCGCAATCAAAAATTACTTGGGTGGTGCTACAGGATTATTCCTAGTTCCAGTTTTCCACACATACCACTCTCTGGCACATTTGGCTATCTATGCTGAAGTTTCTCCAGCAGAACAACAATCCATTCAGCAACAGGTAATTGCCAACCAGGAAAAGATCAAAAAATGGGCTGACCATATTCCAGCAAATCACCTGCACAAGTATTATTTAGTGGAAGCGGAATGTCATCGCGTTTTGGGCAATAAAGTTGAAGCGGTTGAATATTATGATTTTGCCATTGCTTTAGCTCAGGAAAATCAATACCTCAATGAAGAAGCTCTAGCCAACGAACTTGCAGCCCGATTTTACTTGGGATGGGGCAAAGAGCGAATTGCTCAGGATTATTTACTCAATGCCTACTATGCATACTCTCGTTGGGGAGCAAAAGCCAAGGTTGAGGATTTAGAACGAGACTATCCGCATCTTTTAGCTCCCATTCTGCAACAAGAGAAAATACAGATGATGGCTGATGTCACAATTAGCCCAGATGATAATGGCACTTTCAACTTAAATTATGTCAACTCCACGACATCTGCTAGTAGTGGTGTGTCAGTTGCACTGGATTTAGCAACACTCCTCAAAGCTTCCCACACACTCTCTAGTGAAATTCAGCTAGAAAAACTGCTTTCGACATTGCTGAATGTAGTAATTGAAAATGCTGGAGCAGATAAATGTGTATTGCTATTACTCGAAAAGCAAAGGTTGCTGATTGAGGCAATTACTACAGTTGGCCAATCATCAACAGTAATGCAATCGCTGCCTCTAGAAGACTCACAGGATCTACCGATTTCACTAATTAATAATGTTAAACGCACCTGGCAACCCTCGACTATTATCAATGCAACTACCCATCCTTTATTAATGGGTGATGCTTACATCATTCGTGAACAACCCAAGAGTTTGTTGTGTACACCGATTATTCATCAAGGCAAACTGTTGGGAATTTTGTATTTGGAGAATAGACTAACCACTGGGGTATTTACAGGCGATCGCGTCGAAATCCTGAATCTGCTCTGTACTCAAGCTGCGATCGCTCTGGAAAATGCCCGCCTTTATCAGAAGGCGCAGACTTATGCTCAACAATTGGAGCGATCGCTCGCCCAACAGAAGACTTTGTTTAATGTTGTCACCCAGATGCGAGAATCTTTAGACATGGATGCAATATTTTGTGCTGTAACCCAGAATATTCGTCCCATTCTGAACGCCGATCGGGTGGGAATCTATCAGTTTCATTTTGAATCGGGGTACGAATACGGCGAATTTATTGCCGAAGATGTATTACCTGCATTTCCTTCTGCCTTGGCGATCAAAATTCAAGATCATTGCTTCGGCGAAAACTACGCAACTCTATATAAGGAGGGACGTTTCTGTGCAATGGCAGACATCGAAGCAGATGAAGTGCTAGAGTGCCATCGGGTAATTTTAGAGCAATTCAGTATCAGAGCCTTGCTGGTTGTGCCAATTATGCAAGACAACGAACTTTGGGGACTGCTTTGTATTCACCAATGCGATCAACCTCGTCACTGGCAAACCTCCGAAATTCAATTTGCCCAACAAATTGCCGCCCAAATGGGGGTTGCACTCCAACAGACAGATTTACTGATTAAAACTCGCCAACAGGCAACCCAACTAGAACAGACACTCCAGCATCTCCAAGAAACCCAACTTCAATTAGTTCAAAATGAAAAGATGTCAGCACTGGGGAACCTCGTTGCCGGAGTTGCCCATGAAATTAATAATCCCGTTGGCTTTATTGCTGGGAACTTGAAACCCGCCCAAGATTATGTGCAAGACTTGTTTGGGCTAATTAACTTATATCAAGAAAAGTTACCCAATCCAGGACAGGATTTGGAAGACGAAATCGAGGCAATTGATTTGGAGTATATACGGGAAGACTTGCCGAAATTAATCGACTCGATGCAGCTAGGAGTCAATCGCATCCATGAGATTAGTACTAGCCTCCGCACCTTTTCCAGGTCTGATAAGGATTACAAAGTTCCTTTCAACTTACATGATGGCATAGACAGCACCATCTTAATTCTCAAACATCGCCTAAAACCTCATGAACATTACCCCGCAATTGAGGTGGTGAGGGACTATGGCAATTTACCTCAAGTGGAATGCTTTGCAGGCCAGCTAAACCAGGTATTTATGAATCTGCTAGCAAATGCGATCGATGCATTAGAAGAGTCTCATCGGCAGCGCCATTTAGCAAATATTCAAGCAACCCCCCATCAGATTTTAATTCAAACTCATCTCACTGAAGATGGAGAGCAAGTTTCAATTCGGATTGCAGACAATGGTATCGGCATGACTGAAGAGGTGAAGCAACGGGTATTTGATTACCTGTTCACCACTAAATCCGTGGGTAAAGGAACAGGGTTAGGATTAGCGATCGCTCAACAAATTGTTGTAGAGCGACACGGGGGAAGGCTCAAGGTGGATTCTGTTTTAGGACAAGGAACAGAGTTTACAATAATTCTTCCTGTTACGGATGAAACTCGCTGAGAGTTAAACGCTAAATTATCATCAAGTCAAAAAAGCAAACTCCGATTTAATATTCCAGCGCTTACCGTCGTGAAGCAACAGTGTTAATTTGTCGGCAGTAAACTCAAAATGCAATTGACGCTTTTCAAATTCTGGCCAAGCAACTTTAAAGTTCTGCTTTGTTAAATCCCGAAATGCAACCGTTATGTGGGGCGTAAAAGGGCGCGTTTTAGAAACCTGGTCAACAATTCCCAAGTTGCTTTCTGTATAAGCCATTAAATTAGCTTGCAAAGTCAAAAGGTCTTGACTTCTGACGACATTAATGTATATGACGCGAGGCACAAAGGCATCAAACCCCCTGAGTGTAATTGCTAGTGGCTGTTGTCCACGAGCAAACTCCTGCAAGGATGCTTCTAGTAGTGGTAAGTTAGCATCTGCCCATTCAAAGGGCGGTTGCAGAGTAATATGAGGCGGAGATTTTAGCGCTCCACTACTAGAATAGCGATCGGCAAAGTCCTGCTTAATCTGGTTGGCGTAGTCTTGAATGTCCTGAGATGGTAGAAGGGCAATGAAATAACGGCTCATCTATCTATAAATAGCTGTAATTCGTGTATATTGCTACTCAAAAGTACCATCTTTAATCAGATTTTTAGCGATCGCACTACTCAAATGCGACTCATTTAGTATTATCCAAATTGTAGGGGCACAATATATTGTGCCCCTATAGGTGCAGTCTATTGAATTGAAAACTATCTTGAAAGTGGGTTCATATTTGGATTACGCTTCCACTCAGTTGACCGGGCCCAACTATGCTTGAACGATGAAATCGGAAGCAGTCAGAGTAGGCGCACCAGTAAGTTTTGCAAATTGACCCCCACTACCTAAACCAGCAGCGCTGCCATTTTGATTGTATAGTAAATTTCCAGTCAGAGGATCGTAGACAATCACAGCATTACTAGCCGCCCCTAGACTGGTGACTTGAAAATCATTGGCGTTACTAAAACCTGTTCCCACAACAGAAGTAATGGCAGCAAAGGTAGTCTTATCCAGAACAATCTTATCACCTTGAGAGCGGTTGAAATCAGTAATGGTATCAATACCCACAGCAGCGCTAGTAAAGGCAGCATTGGTGTTGTAAAGGAAAGAATCAGCACCTAAACCACCCACAAGAGTATCATTGCCTTGTCCACCAATAAGAAGATCATTGCCATTACCGCCCCGCAGCAGGTCATCACCACTTTTCCCATCAATGATGTCATTACCTCCTTGACCATTAATCACATCGTTAGAGTTGTCAAAACCGACGATGTTATTGTTCAAATCATTGAGGAAGGTGACGGTGTTTCTGTTGAAAACGCTAGTTTGAGTGGAGTCGGCATTAATCACATCAAAGTTGTCGGTAAAGTTAGCCTGTCCATCAAATAGGATATTACCGATGGCGGGTCTTGTTGCTAATGCAACTAAGTTCTCCAGGTTTTCTAACTTAAAGTTTTGCAGAGTGACTTTGGTATTAGCCACATCTTCAAAGGTGACTTCTAAATTGTTTGCATTTTGAGTTAATTGCAGATTTCTCGCAGTCAAACCAGCCCCAATAAATTGCAAGGTGTCTATTTTCGCAATCACCGCAGCTGAAGGATTTGAGTTAGTACCTACACCACCAAAGTCCGTGATGATGTCATTGCCATTGTTTAATCGGGTGATAAAGGTGTCATTGCCGGCGGTACCATTGATAATTTTAGGTTTAACTGTTCCACTAATAACAAAGTCAAAGGGGCTTTCGTCACTATCGTTGTTATTTAAACTGACGCTACCACTATAAGTGCCTAGTGTAGTGGTGTTGAGTGCCACCGATATGGTGGTGGAAGCATTAGCAGCCACACTCGTCGGAAGAGTACCAACCACACTAAATCCGTCAGGAAGTTTAAGGTTACTCAGGCTGAGTGCAGCTGTACCGGTGTTCTTGATAGTAAAGGTTTTGGTGAGAGTGTTACTAACAGTGGTGTCGCCAAAGTTAATGGCTGTAGTGGTGCCATCTGCAATGTCAACAGTGCCATTGAGAACTTGAATTTCCGGGGCAGTAATAGTGATGCGGGGAGCTTCGTATGCACCAATATCAATCAATGCAGTGCCATTACCATCCCCATCCAGAGGAATATTCCCAGTTATGGCATTGAAGACATTGGAACCAGCATCGATCGCAGGACTTCCAGCTTTGAGCGCAAAATTCTTTTTGGCCGCATCAACAAATTGAGGATCTTTACCCAAAATGTTCTGCAATCCCGTAGCTTTTAGATTATCTGAAGCTTGAAATAAATTCGAGTTATAAACAAGGTTGCGATCAAAGGTTATATTTTTGGCGAACTTAATGCTGTTCGCTTTTTGATTGTTGGTTGCGTACAAGATGTTGTTGTAGACACCTACTTTTTCTGAATAAGAAACACCAATCTCTCCATGCTCTTTAAGAACACGACCATTCTGGTAAACTGTGTTGTTGAGGACATCGACATTTGTAGCTTTAAAAATCTCAATGCCTGCGCCTCCATTGTTGTAACTTGTGTTATTTGCAATTAGTGCTTTACCAGTATAGGGTAAGCCGTCTTTAGTCTCCATAGTGGTATCAAGCATAATACCGTGCCCTTCAGTGATTTTGCCTACCACTACCCAAGGAACCAGACTTTGATTATCGTAAGCAATGTTGTCTCGAAAAATTATCCTGTAGTCAGTAGTATTGTTATCAAAGTTAAAACTGTTAAGTGCGGTGATTCCCTGATTACCAAAAGGCGAATACCAAGCGTTTCCAGACACAACATTTTTCTCAACAGTAATGTAATCGGCATCACGAAATGCAATGCCTCCACCTGCAAAGTTACGGACTGTATTCCCAGCAATGACAATGTGATGGGGATTAGTACCGCCCGCTCCCTGACTATCTTTCCATGCTGATACATAAATTCCATTAGCATAAGTCAAGGGGTTGTTAACGTTATCCTTCTGACTTAAGGCATATTCTAGAGTGATGTTTTCCCGATTGCCCTCTAGCTCAAGTCCTTCAATCCGCACGTAAGATGAACTAAATACATTAATGCCAGTTATAGTTGTTTTTATCTTAGGCGTATGTCCTGGATAGGCTTTGACGGTTGTCCAGTTGTCTGGCGAACCATTCATGTTAAAAATATTTCCTCCTTTCTCATAAGTGCCATTCATGACGTAGACTGTATCGCCTGTTTTCATCTCATAGAAGGCTTTACCCAAACTGCGAAATGCAGTATCTTCTTTCAAGCCATTATTTTTATCATTGCCTGTTCCAGAAACGTAGTATGTTTTGCCAGCCATTATCTTTACTCCGAATATTTTGTAAGGTGAATTGGTAATAAATTCTCAGCCACTTTCATCAGTTGCTAAGTAGTTATTTGAATGGGTTATCTATCTGGAATTTTCAAGACAGTCACAGTTATCCAATCGCGACTTGAAATCGCGTTGGTTCTAGAAACGCTGTTGTAAAATTGAAAAATTTTCTCCTGTCAACCGTTGATGGTTAAAACAGGGATATCGATACCATCAATCCAATCGTCAGGGTTTTGTTGAGGGTGATCGGACGATTAGCGGGTAGATGCTTCGCCTGTTTTGCTGGTTGTCAGACATAGTCTGATTAGCAAGGTTAGATGGAGTCGAATTGAATCGTATCTTCATCTGGAGCACAGATGTAATCGCTGCTCTTTGTGAGCCAGCTTGACCATCTGCTATATTCAATACAGCGATCATAATTTTGCATGGTAATTCCTCTGGACTTTATCCGTTGTCTGAGGTCAGGAGATTGCTAAATAGGCATGGTAAAATACACCCCTGACTAATAACTTCGGACTTAAAGTTACAGTGGTCAAAGTTAAATTTTGCTTGAAACTTTAGTAGGTTTACCCCTTAACTTAAGGGGATTAATCTAACAACTGAGTCGAACCTGTTTTTAAGCGGTGTAACTGATGTCTTGTTTTGAACTTAGTTAAAAGTAACCTTTACAAACAGCACTTGATATCAGTAAATGCTCGTAACATGGTAAGTTTTTTTACAACAAAAGACAAAAAACTATGGAAGTGTCGTGGTGAGTCCTGTTAATTTCCTGAGTGATATGGGAATAGAGAGTGCTTTGTGCGAGGATTTGATGAAGTTTATCTAAAAATTTGAGGACTGGGGATTAGAGATTGGGATTGGGGACTAGTAGCGCAAGGTGGAATTAAAAATTAAAAATTAAAAGTTAAAAATGAAGACAGCATAAGGGTTTTGTTGATTGAGAATGGGTGGCTTATTTCCGCCGTGCGGTACTAGTATTTTTTACTCAGCACTCTCTAGTCAGCACTATCAAGTCAGGTTGCCGTAACTGTTTATCGTTGCGATTGGGTAGGAGGGAATAGGGTTTTAGCCTAGAGAGCCAATCTTTGAGATAGTTTGGTTTGATGGTGTCAACTTACTTAATCTTCATAATATGAATACTGCAATAAACTCCAGAATACCTGTTGCTTTAACCATTGCTGGTTCAGATAGCGGTGGCGGTGCAGGAATTCAAGCCGATTTACGCACCTTTGCTTTTCACTGTGTCCACGGTACTAGCGCTATAACCTGTGTCACGGCACAAAACACTCTAGGAGTGAGGAGGGTTGATGCTATGCCAATGGAGGCTGTTGTAGCGCAAATTCAGGCAGTAGTTGAGGATATTGGCGTACAAGCTGCCAAAACGGGAATGTTGCTCAATCAGGAAATTATCTTTGCTGTTGCCCAGCAGGTAGAAGCTTTACAAATCAATAATCTAGTAGTTGATCCAGTAATGGTGTCACGTACAGGAGCACAATTGATTGATGATGATGCTGTGAAGACTCTGTGCCATACGCTGATTCCCAAGGCGGTTATAATCACGCCCAATCGCTATGAAGCTCAGATTTTAAGCGGTTTACAAATTAACTCCTTGGAAGATATGCAAGCTGCTGCTGAAATTATTCACAAGACTTTAAGAACGAAGGCTGTTTTAGTCAAGGGCGGAGGTATGAAAGGAGATTTACGTGGCGTTGATATCTGGTTTGATGGCGATAAGTTGGAAGTTTTGACTTGCCAGCAAGTAGAGACAAAAAATACCCACGGTACTGGTTGTACACTATCGGCTGCGATCGCTGCTAATCTGGCTAAGGGAAAAGACTTGTGGCAGGCGGTGCAACTAGCAAAGGAGTACGTAACTACTGCGCTCACTTACGCTCTAGATATTGGCGAAGGGCAAGGCCCTGTAGGACACTTCTTCCCATTGTTGGGGACTAGGGACTAGGGACTAGGGAAAAGTTTTCTTAATACCCCAATACCCAATACCCAATACCCAATACCCAGTCCCCAATCCCCAGTCCCCAATCCCCCAATAAAAAATCTTTGCCCTTTCGATATTTTTCTATTATTCTTGGGCATAGTTTCAGGGGTGACTATCTCTGTTAGCATCTCTGTACGATCTAATTACCTTGATTTTTAATACCAAGCCCCCGATGCGAACAACCATAGGTTCTGTTCACAGAAATTCGCCAACACCGACTACTCAAGCCTACCCTCCCTCTGTACCACTATCTGTATACAGGGAATTGTCAACAGAGTTGCAAGCAGCACAGGCGAGGCTAAATGCACTCACCACCCAAAATCAGCAACTAACACAAGAAAATCAACTATTACGCCAAGAAATTACCAAAGTCGTTGAGTCTTTTTCTCGCTTGCAAAATTTTGTGGATTCCCATGCTAAACCTAATTATCATCAAGCTACCCAAGCTGTTAGCGAAGTTAAAAATGCCGCTAAACAGCCTGTAACACAAGGGCGTCCACGTCAGCAGGTTTCTCGTTCACATCCACCCGTTGTGCCCAAAGCCGCACCCGAAAAAAGTCGCCGCCAAGACTTTTCTACACCTGTAATGGAAATGAATTTCCCGATACCAGAACAAGTTTTTATAGAAGAACAACAAGTAAGTTATTATTCCACTACTGAGCCAGATGCCAAGGGACTCAATGGTTGGTGGTTAATTATTACCATCTTGTTAATCATGCTTACTGCCTTTAGTGCTGGATATTTCGTTGTGCGTCCCTTGTTTGAACATCAGAAACGTTAGTTGACACTCCCACAGTCAGCAGCAGCAGTCTTTCGGGCTACTATGCAATTTATCTACAATCACTCTCTAAATATCCAAACAAATCTGCTAAATAGTGGAGTTGATTTATTTTTAGGTTATAAAAGCTACATAAAATGCTAAATTGACAGAAACTTCTTTATGTTAGAAGCTCAAAGATTATCCAAGTTATTGGCACTCTCTGGTCTAAAAATTATGGTGGTTAAAACTACACGAGGCTTTGGCGAATGCTCAGTCGAGCCGTCGCTTATATCTCATCCCTAAAGGGACTGAGTTTTACGCTTACCTAGTGTTTCTCTAAATCTTTGCTGGTTCTCATGTCCCAAATGCTCAAGCAAAGCATCTACATTTTAAAAAAGTGGCAATTATTACATATCTTTTAGGAAAAGCACTGCTAGTTACAGCTTCAGACAGCGGATCTGGTTAGATATATAAACGAAGCTAGTAGAAGTCAGGAGTAAAGAAGATGAAAAAAGTAGAAGCTATTATCCGCCCATTTAAGCTAGATGAGGTAAAAATTGCCTTAGTTAACGCTGGTATTGTCGGTATGACTGTTTCTGAAGTCCGGGGGTTCGGACGGCAGAAAGGCCAAACTGAACGGTATCGCGGTTCTGAGTACACCGTTGAGTTTCTACAAAAACTCAAAGTGGAAATCGTAGTTGATGACAATCAGGTTGATATGGTGGTGGACAAAATTATTGCTGCTGCCCGCACTGGTGAAATTGGCGATGGTAAAATTTTCATCTCGCCTGTTGAACAAGTGATTCGGATTCGTACCGGCGAAAAGAACACTGAAGCAGTTTAAAAAGTTAGGAGTAGAGACGCGATTAATCGCGTCTGTACAAGAGTTATGAGTTATGAGTCAGGACTAATGAATGAAGATTTAGCATAATTCATAAATCCTAACTCCTAACTCCTAACTTCTAGCTCCTAACTCCTAATTCTCTCTAGTTGCGGAAGTAAAGCTGTAAAAGCCTTCCCTCTATGGCTAATTGACCTTTTTAACTCTTTTGTCATTTCAGCAAAGGTCAATTGCAACTCTTGTACATAAAAAATTGGGTCGTAGCCGAAACCACTATCACCACGAGGTGCGTGGAGAATTTCGCCACAACAAACACCTTCAGATTGTAATACGATCGCACCATCAGGACGAGCGATCGCTACTGCACAAACAAATTGAGCTTGCCGATTTACCTCGTTGCCTAATTCGCTCAATATCCTAGCAATGCGTTCTGAGTCGGTTTTGGCGTAACGTGCAGAATACACCCCTGGAGCGCCATTTAGGGCATCTACTTGCAAGCCCGAATCATCAGCAATTGCCCAGTTTCCCGTAGCTTTAGCAATTTGTGACGCTTTTAGACAAGCGTTGGCGGCAAAAGTTTCGCCCGTCTCTTCAATTTCCAATTCTTCAGGTTTGAGGGTTAATTCCCAACCAGAATTTTCCAGATAAGCTTGCATTTCTCGCAACTTACCTGGATTTCCTGTGGCTACTACAAGTAATTTGGTCATTAGTCATTGGTCATTGGTTGGTCATTAGTCATTGGTCATTTACCAAGGACAAAGGACAAATGACTAATGACTAATAATGAATTTTACTCCGCCCACTGTTTCGCCCAAGCAAGAGTTTGATGTACTTGCTCAATTGTCGAGGCTTCGCAGTATAGGCGTAAAACTGGTTCAGTCCCGCTAAATCTAATCATTAACCAGCTTTTATCAGCTAAACGATACTTGTAGCCGTCAATTGTTTGGCAATCAATCACTGCTTTCCCTGCAATTTCCGTCAAGGGTTGGGTTTGCAGTTGTTGCAAAAGACGCGATCGCACTTCCATACTTGCTAAGGGTAAATCAATGCGATCGTAAGCTGAAGTAAATCCTGTTTGTTTCTGCAAGTGGCGATAATACTCACCTAAATCCAAACCAGATTCTACAATCGCCTCTAGGACGTACAATGCTGACAGCAGTGCATCCCGTTCGGGAATATGGCTACCGTAGCCGATTCCTCCCGATTCTTCGCCGCCCAGCAAAACTTCTGCTGCTAACATTCTGTCAGCAATATATTTATAACCAACTGCTGTCTCAAATACTGACAGGTTATGTAGTGCTGCCACAAGGGGCATTAAGTCGGAACCACTAACAGTTTTGACTATTTCACCACTAAAGCCACGCCTTAAGGTTAAGTGGTCGATTAATATCGGGATTAATACTTGGGAACTTAGGAAGTTGGCTTCTCCATCCACAGCTGCAATGCGATCGCAGTCTCCATCAAATACCAACCCCACTGTTAAACCTGATTTATCGGTTTCTCTGTGAGTCTTGATGACTTCAAATAGCTTTGAAAGGTATTTTGGTAAGGGTTCCGGCGCACCGCCACCAAATAGGGGATCGCGTTCTGAGTTGATTTCTTTGACTTGATTGCCTAGTAGTCTCGCCAATCCGCTAGCAGCAGCGCCATGCATGACATCGGCAAATAATGTCAATTTACCAGATGCGATCGCTTCTCGAAGTTTGGCAATATCAACTTTACCTTCTAGCGCTTGGGTATAACTGGGCCAAGGATCGAATTTCTCTTGCTTACCTGGGGTAGCTGCTAGTGGTACTCCAACCGACAACTGCGCTTCTATCTCTTTTGTGACTTCTGGCGGTACTGACCCACCAAAATAGCCCTTGACTTTTAAACCCAAATATGAACCAGGGTTATGGCTGGCTGTAATTACCAGTGCCCCTAAAGCATTGAGTTCTTTTGCTGCCCAACTATAAGCTGGGGTTGGGGCATAAGTTTCGCTCAGTAGCACATCAAATCCGACAGCACTGACAGTATCGGCGACAGCACGAGCAAAGTCTTCTGCCATGAATCGGCGATCGTAACCGACAATTATTGTCCGGCTACCCACAGTAGAAAAATACGTATCATATAATACTTTTGCGGCAACTGGCGCGACCAGGGCTAGACGTTCAAAGGTGAACTCGTCACCAATAACGCCCCGCCAGCCGTCTGTACCAAACTTGATTGAGTTAGCTACAACTGGCATCTAAGTATCCTAACTGTCTACTTGAGGATTCTAGCATTTATACAGTGTGCAAAGTAAAAAAAGAATCTAGTAAAAATATGTACTAATGATATTCAATACAAAAGTGAGCAATTTCGTGCAACGGAGTGTGTGGACGCACAGCGACTTGTCATCAGACAGCGCCTTTTGGCTCACAATTAAAATCCGCTTTCGTAGAATTTTCATATAGTATCTACGTAGCTTGGTTTGTGTAGGGGTGAATTCTAATCGCTAAGTATTCCAGTATTACAGCAGATTTGAATGCATTAACTGCTCCACCTCGGCAGCTTTTTCGCTTAAATCAAGCTCTCTGTAGATTTGCAGACTTTCTGTTAAAAACTGGGTAGCAGTTACTTTAGTATCTGATTGATGCTGCTGGGCGCGGTTCAGATATATTTCGCCCAAGAGTTTAAGAGATGAAGCTTCTAGTTTCCGGCAATTGTACTCCTGAAATACTTGGAGAGATTCTTGGGTTAGTTCTTCGGCTCGGTCAAGATTTTTTAAGACGCTGACTTCCAGATAAGCACGGGCGACATCAAGAGCTTCATCTGCTCTATTTACTGTCTGTCCCAGTTCGGCAAAATACGTCAAGCTAATATTATAATACTCTTCAAATTTGACAATTAGTTCTTGCTGTAACGAGTTATCAAAAGACAATATACGTAAGCGTTCCAACCAAATTAAGCTAAAGATAATGTAGTCGTAAGCAAGATTTTCTTTATAGTCTTGTGTGGTATTTATTTGGATGACTTGACGGATATTTTGTTCAGCTTGCGCTAGTAATTCAAAAGCTATTGCTCTATCTTGAATATTTTTTGCTAATAAGCGTTGGCTCTCACCAATTGCTCTATGACATTTAGCTACATCTTTACCTAAATCTAGTTGCTGGTACAAGTTGTAACTGTGCTGAAAATACTCTACTGCCTGCTCATACTTGTCCCAGGCTCTATAAATGCGTCCTAGCCAATAATAGGCATTAGCTATTTCGGGTTGGTTTTCTAGCATTTGATGTAGCAAAAGGTATTGTTTTTGACATTCAACTGCCTGCTCATATCTATCCCAATTAAGGTAGCAATCAGCTAACCAGTCCCATTGGCTAGCCACATCTTTTACTTTATCTAATTGCTCGTAGAGGTCACGGCTTTGTTGGTAGTAGACGATCGCTTGTTCATATTTGCCCCAACCTTGATGAATCCAGCCTAGTTGAAAGTAGGCACTAGCTATATCTGCTTGATCTTCTAACCGTTGACGTTGTGCCAAGCACTTTTGCTGACACTCAAGTGCTTGCTCATATTTACCCCAATTGCCATTACAATCAGCCAACCAATACCACAAGTTAGCAACATCCTTTTCTTTGCCCAATTGCTCATAGAGGTCACGGCTTTGCTGGTAGTAGATGATCGCTTGTTCATATTTGCCCCAACTTTGATGAATCCAGCCTAGTTGAAAGTAGGCACTAGCTATATCTGTTTGGTCTTTTAACTGTTGACGTTGTGTCAAGCATTTTTGCTGACACTCTACAGCTTGCTCATATCTACCCCATTGCCGATAGCAATCAGCTAGCCAATACCATAAGTTAGCCACATCCTTCTCTTTACCCAATTGCTCATAGAGGTTACAGCTTTGTTGGTAGTGGGCGATCGCTTGTTTATATTTGCCCCAACTTTCATGAATCCAACCTAGTTGAAAGTAGGTATTAGCTATATCTGCTTGGTCTTCTAACCGTTGACGTTGTGCCAAGCACTTTTGCTGACACTCAAGTGCTTGTTCATATTTACTCCATTGCCGATAGCAACTAGCCAGCCAGTACCACTGATTTGCTATATTCTTGTCTTGACCCAATTGCTCATAGAGCTCACGGCTTTGGTGGTGATAGACAATCGCTTGTTCGTATTTGCCCCAACTTTGATTAATCCAGCCTAGTTGAAAGTAGGCACTAGCTATATCTGCTTGGTCTTCTAACCGTTGATGTTGTGCCAAGCACTTTTGCTGACACTCAAGTGCTTGTTCATATTTACTCCATTGCCGATAGCAACTAGCTAGCCAGTACCACTGATTTGCTACATTTTTGTCTTGACCCAATTGCTCATAGAGATCACGGCTTTGTTGGAAGTAGGCGATCGCTTGTTCATATTTTCCCCATTCTTGATAAGTTCTAGCTATATTCCACAAATCACTTGCTTCATCTTCAGGCTTGCGAAACTCTCTGTCTATAGCTAACGCCTGCTGGAAGCATTCTAGTGACTGCTTATATTTGGTGTGTAAGCGATGACAAATACCCCGGTTTCTCCAAAACAGTAGAAAAGCTGATGGATGAATATATAAGGCTAGTTTTTCAAAGCATTCCTGATAGTAGTCAATTGCTTGATCAAATTTATCTTGTTCCTGATAACAAGTTGCAATTGACCAAGCTATATAAGCACTGTACCTGACATTTGGCTGAACATTGATTTCTTCTAGAAGCTCCACAGCTTTTGTATATTTATCTGTACGAATATAAGATATTGCGGTAAGTAAATTTAATGCTTTTTGAGAGTCTTGATCGCCATTATAATTTTCCAGACTATTTTCTAGAGCAGGTGTCATTTCTTCACCTAGTTCTTTAACCAATTCTCTAAGACTACAAAATATATTAGGCTCTAGCTGATTAACAATATCAATGGCACAACTAACTAATCCTGCCCCTGATTCACCACAAGCAACATAAAGAATAGCTGTCTGGGCTTTTACCCGTATCTCTTCAGTAAGTGTTGAATCATTAGCAAATTCTTTCAGCTGTGCCAGAACTTCACCTTTCTGGTTAAATAGTTCAATTTGGCGTAACAGCCTTAACAGTTGTTTAGTTGCATCATCGTCAAAGTCTGTATCTAAACCAAGATAGGTCATAACTAATTTTTGAATTAGCTTTTTGCGACGACTACTATTGACCTCAACTTGAGTTAAAATCTCACCAGCAAATAGCAAATCTTTTAACTGTACTTCCGACTGTTTACAGTTAGTACTTGATTCCTCTTGCAAACCTGACCAGATGATAATTGCATCCTGCGAAGATGCATTTTTGATTTTTAACTTACCACCTTTAATGACAGGTTCATAAGCCTCAAGATTACTGAAAAGCTCCTCAACTAGCTTATTAACCTGTTTAGGAGAATAAATTCCGTAATAGCCTAAAGCCAGTAGAATCGGCTCATTCCAACGCGGCTCATGCAAATGTTTACGGATGATTTCTAAAATATCCCTTACTTCATTGTCAGCAATATAACGTGCGGCAAAATACTCCTCAAACGTTAGGTGCATAAAACCGTAGACTCCAGGCGCACGTTCCACAAATAGACCTGTGGTTTCCCGCACTTTTCGTAAAAACTCCTGCACGGCTTGGCGTACTGAGTCTGATTCTAAGTCAGTATCATTTAGTTCTGCTAGCTTTGCTGCTAACTGTTGTTCAACTTCTGCCTCAGTTACCAAACCAGAAGGCTTTTCCTCATGCATCCAGTAAGCCAGTGGTGCTAAAAATGCTACTACTTCATTTTGGTTCAGCAGCACTTTCGGAGCATCTGGCAACTTCTTACCTAGCTGCCAATCTTCGGTTAAGGTTTGCACTGCTAATTCATAAAGTTTCACCCGACGGTTAGGTAGACGCTCACCATTGCGGTGAATCAGTGCCAAAATTGTCAACAGTAAAGGGTTCGCTGTCAAGCGCTTTACACCCTCATTATCTTTTATTGCCTCTAAAATCTTCCTTGCTTGGTCATCTCCTGCTCTTTGCCATTGTGCCTCACTAGCTTCTGGCTGCTGCGCTCGTTCTATGGCCAAACACCAGCGTTCCAGGAATTTTTCTACCTGTTCACTACCCATATCTTCAATAGTGAACTCAGCAAAGCGGCTGCTCAGTTTCACATCGCGGTAGCCAGCTATGCGGCTGGTAATGACAAACTTATTAGTAGAGAAAGCATTGACAAACTGATCAATTCTTTCCACAATCAGCCTGCGGCTTTCTTGTTCAAATACCTCATCTAGCCCATCCAGCAGTATCAAGCACTGCCCTTGGTGCATTTTTTCTAATAGTAGCGCCGCCATCTCAGTTCCCGCTTCCACTTCATCTTGAAAGTAAGCTTCCCACTGACGGTAGAATTGGCGCAGATAGTCGAGCAGGCTTAACTGTGGTTCTTGTTGAAGTCGTTCTGCATAATCGGCAATACGAAAGAAAATTGGCAACAGAGCTTTACCCAATTCTTCTTGGGGTTCGCCACCAATTACTGTTTCATTGCCATCACGTTTAGCTGTGGCAAAATGTAGCGCTAGATAACGCAGTAACGTTGTCTTTCCCGCCCCTGGAGCGCCGAGAATCACGCAGTATTGATTCTCGCGCACTGCATGGGATAAATCAATTCTTTGTGTTACTGTTTTGGCGCTAGTCGCGGGTATTGAACTTAGTAAAACTGGTTCGTAATAAGAAGGTTCGTCTAAATCGTAGAGGCCAGAGATGCTCAACCTATGTTCAGCTTTGCGAAATGTAGTCATCTCTTGATCTAGTTTCGACGTTTCTGTAACCTGCTGTCGCCTTACTGCTTGTAGTGAAACATAAATTTGATCGAGAAAAATATCTACTTGGCGCTGGACTTGCATCACGCCACTGATTTTGAGATAGGAATTCTCAGCTATCAGCCACTCCAAATAAGGATAAAACAAGGGATTTACAGGTGGACGTGCCTCAAATTTCACCAATTTACCCCGCCAATCCCAGAAATCAGGCGCACGATTACGAAATTCTTCTAAAAATTCCTCTTTATTCAGCCAAAAAATTATGACCAATTCCCTACCAAATAGCGAATCTCTCCCTAAATTCAACTGCTTCATCTCTTGTTTAAGGCGTGATGTCGGCAGTTGGTCAATTCCAAACGCCATTATCAATTTGCGTTTAGTTGGAGAATTATGCAGCCCAGTTTCATCTAAACTGTAGAGAAAATTATAGAGTGAGTTATCACTGTAAAAAAAGTTTTGAGGCTCATTAAAAGTATGATACCCATCTGATAAAAGTAACTTTATTTCTTCAACTACTGGATGCTGTGGCCCACTCTCCGGTGCAATAGCAAAAATTGTCGTTGTTCCACTAGATAATTCTAAGAAACTAACTAATTTTTTTAGCTCTGTTGCGTCATTTGCACTTATGGAATAAGTGTTATCTTCGTTAGAAGCCATTTTTATTAATGAATAATTGCTGATTGCGAGAGAAAACAACTATTAAATTTTTGGAGCGTTAGCAACTTGCCAACGTTGTAAATCTTCCAATAAAATAGGGTTTACATCAAACCAGGATTTTTTACTGTGATTGTAATAGCCTAATACAAATTTGTTTTGCAAAAGCTCATCACAAATCACAAACTGACCTTTGTTAGGCAAACTATGGGTGTTAGTAGTTAAGCAACCTGTGCGGTGAACTTTATCTAGTTCGGGGAAATGGTAATCACTCAAATTATATTCTCTGCGTACTTCTTGCACAGCCTCTTTAGCAACATCTAAGTCTACATATATCAAATCTAGCCTTAAAGAAACTTCACAAGCTGTACGAGCCAGTCGCACCAAATCACGCATCACACCGCCACTTTTTTCAGAAATTAGTTCTAGCGCATCTGGATTAAATAAACCTTTATAAGCAACACCCAAACTTGCTAAACGCTTATGAATTACACTATTAAGAATATCTCTACCAAGTTGATTAGGGATTGTAGTAGGACATAAATTTTCATCACACTCAAATACTGGTGGATTCGTTAAATCTAAGCATTTTTGAAAGCTTTCCATTGGTTGACGAAAGCTTGGAGAATATCTGAGCGAAATCGGAATCGCATATATAATATGGCAACTTAGCTGAGTCAGCAGTGGACTAGCGAACATTTCCAAGGCTGTAACTTGATCGTGTCGGTCAAGACCATCTACAATCACCAGTAACTTCTGCTTGTTTCTTTTTTCGGCAGCTTCTATGATGGCATTAACTCGCTCAATTATTTTACTAAGCTGCGGACGAATATTAAGAGTTGTAGTAACTTTGCGAGTTAAACCTTGTTTAAGAATTAGACCTAGTTTTTTGAGAATTTCTGGAAGTTCAAGACCCGTATTTTCAGCATCTTCATCTTGATAAACTACAGTTTTGAGACTTTCGAGTAAATCATTTAATAAATCGTCTTTTAAACCCCACTCTCGTTGAATAACTTTTTCAAAAATTTTAATTCCAATTAAGACTACAACTTCAGCATAGCCAATGTTGTACTGGTCGAGAGCAGTTACAGTATCAATCCAAATTACTGTATACTTACTGTTCAAATGTTGTTCTAATCGCCGCAATTCTGTAGTTTTGCCACCACCCCTGTGACCTGCTAATAAAAATTTAGCTGGGTCGTCTTCCATATCCAAGAAAGTGATTAAATTCTCTACAGGACTGTTGGCTCGCTGGACATAAAAATTTTTCAGTTCTTCAGGCGTAGTAAGTGGTTCCTCTGGCTTAAAAAGCTGATAAGCAGGCTTCCAAAAACTGGTATTACTCATGGTGACAAATTTTAGCTGACCTCAAACGGTGTTTTGACTTACACTCGTTTATCTCAGTATAACTGGGTAATTTCCTGCTGTAGATTCCTAGAATCGAAAAACTTTATACTATAGTCCGAAATAATACTCTATGCCACTTTGATTGCACACTAAAAATTGATGTGCGATCGCTCGGTTTTACATAACTTGATTAGCCGCGTAGATGCATTGACGTAAAGCAGCTTCCCGTTCGCGTAGCGTCTCCAAAGAATAAGGGTAGCGATCGTTGCTAAATATTGTGTCTGTACAAAGATATAAACATTAATAATCCTTAATAGTATTAACTATTAAGGATTGTTAACATGAGCAAAAACTGCTCACAAACCTGATTGTTCCTTAAAAATCATCGAGAAACTGACTAAGGCGACTGATTACGGGGTCAACCTCTTGAGGAGGGGTAGCAACAGTATAAGAAGTATTATTTACTACTTCTAATTGAGTTGGAGACGGAATGAATGATCGATCATTGACTATGAGCGCCAGTTGTGCAACTTGTTGAGAAAGTTGCAGTAGATGATGTTCCATCGCCTCCAAACGATTAGATCCCTTGGCAAAAAAACGTTCCTCAAGTCCAGCCACTTGACGTTGCAGTTCACCGATTTGTTGATCAGTCGGTGTTGTTGCTGCTGTTTGTGGAGCAGGTTGTACAGATTCCGGTACACATAAAGATTGCCACAAGGCTTCTTTACAGAGATCGCTGAAAGTCTTGTCTGGTTGTTTTTCCAAATAACTTTCTACTTGCGCTAACAAGCTTTCATCAGCAAGCTCTGGGTTGAACGTGACGGATTTAACTACCTTTTTTGACCATTGGAACATCAGTTTTATGCCCTAGCAGCGCGATTGGAGGATAATTGTGCCTCTCCATAAATATACTGCCCCAAAGCATTCGCCTGACGGGAAGGTGCTGCTAAATGAGCATTAATCTTTGCTTCCTTGAGCAGACGTTGAACGTCGTCCCAGAAGAACTCACCACCCCCGCCAGTGAGAATCACATCGGTGACGCGTTCTGGCAACCAGGCTAGCACACGGCTACAGATTTCGCGAGAAAACATCTCTGTGAGGTTGGGAAGAAAATCGTCTAGGTTGGTGGGCTTGCTAGCGCCTTTAGGACGGTAAAAACGTTCGCCTCTGGGTTTGTTCACAGCGGAAATCAGGGCTAGAGATTGACTATCTGCTCCCTCGATTTCGGCAGACACCAATTCATAAAACTTATTCATCCCGAAGTCTTCGCTCTTAGAAGCACCTCTGGCAAAACGGAAGTTATCTACCATCAAAAGATCGACGGTTTGGTGTCCAATATCAACGATCGCCACCGATATTTTTGTAAAATCGGGACTACCAGGGCTTTTCTTCGGTTGAGCTTCAGACCACAGCAAGCTGCCGTAACCTTCTGGCATTACCCATACCTTATTGACGTTCAGCGACACAGATTCGCCTCGGAAGTTCAACACATGAGGGCCACCTACTTGGCTAATCAACTGTGCTTTTTCCTTTTCAAATTGCTCTAAGGAAAGAAAAGGCAGACCTAGTACGACTGAGATATCATCTCTGAGTTTGAAGTAGCCAGCACTTGCTAATACTTTTACTAGTGCAGCTTCTACTTTAGATTGGCCAACTCCTAGATTCGCTCCAAAATCGGCTGCTAGTTGACCAACAGCATATCCATTTCCTTGATACTCCAGCCACAAATCCATTAAGGGATCAGTGGCTCTGGCTTCAAAAACACCACCGCGTACTTGCTCTATTGACATCTGCTTGACGTTGGCAGGTACGAACACCACATTACCGGGTTCGCGACTCACACAAGTTTTTGTGGAAGTTCTGCCTAAGTCAACACTGAGAATGGTTTTTCCCGGAACACCGCCTGTCTTGGGAGGATTATTATTAACAGCATTGATGGGAGTCGATGCTAACGGCTGCCTATTCATCGGTATAGCAGCGGCATTGATTGGGGTAGCGGCGGAAGGTTGGTCTGTCATGAAAGCTCCTAGTTCAAATTTAACTGTAAAAAGTTGTCATGCTCATCTTACAAAAATGCGAGCAACCAGAAATTCTAGGTTGCGTCAAGTGTAGCTAGAAATACGTCAAAAATGAATTCCGGCGATATCTCCGATAAGCTCATGCATTCGCACATCTAGTATTATTTGGCATAGTGTAGGCGAATTTTGGTCAGATGTAACCCCTGCTTTCACTGCTTTCAAACCAAAAGCGTCCGTGTTTTATCTTCTAGTACGTCTTAACTGGCGCTTGAATATCCAGAAAACAAATGCTAGAACCAAACCCCCAAGTACGATTTTAGATACAGGAGCAAGGTAGTTGTCCACAAGTTCATACTGACTACCCAATATGTATCCTGAGTATGTTAGCAAACCCACCCAAGCAGCGCTACCGAATGTTGTGTAAACCAAAAATGGTAGCAAGGGCATATTGCTCATCCCTGCGGGAACAGAAATCAAGGTGCGGATTCCCGGTACAAGACGACCAATTAATACTGCTGTTCTACCTTGTCGATTAAACCACTCTTTGGCCTTGGTGATATCTTTACTAGATATACCCAACCATTTGCCATACTTGTCAGCCCAACGCTTCAAACGGATTTCGCCCAAAAACTTACCTGGATAGTACCAAATAAGTGCGCCCAATACAGAACCCAAAAGTCCTGCGAAAAACACACCAATGATATTTAGCTTTGCCCCTCCTGGTTGATATGGACTTGCTGTAAATCCAGCTAGTGGCATGATCAATTCTGAAGGAATGGGGGGAAACAGGTTCTCTAGGAACATCAGTAGGGCGATTCCCCAATAGCCAAAATAGTTGATAGTATTAGTTATCCATTCAAGCATTTAGTCAATTCCTGAAATTGCTGGATTATAAAGTTGGCATGGCAACAGAGAAACAAAGCAAGAGGAATGGAAGGTAGGGGTATGTTTCATTAATTTCGAGGGTTATGAAAAGTTCGGAAGTAGCTCTAACCCTTGAAATTGAGCGATAAATCGCTCACTACGAACCTTACAAAATTAATGAAACCAACCACTAGTAGTTTGCCAACCCAAAGATGCTAGGTGAGGTCTGGGGAAAGGGGAAAGGGAAAAGGTTAAGGGATTTAAAACCTTTCCCCCTTCCCCTTTACCCTTTACCCCGCCAAGTTCACTTGGCGAACTACTAGGTTTTGTTTTCTAATTTTTTAGATCCCCCTTAGTCGCTTTTGTAATCAGGACTTGGGAGGATCTAAAGATTTGATGGCAAATTTAAAAACATATTTTAGATTTTTTTTGAGGTTGTGGCTGTGGGAGAGCAGGGAGAAAATTTTACCTTGTCCCCCTCATCCCTCATTCCCTCTTGGTCTAGGCTGTCGGTGTCAATGATTGTACCCTTGGTTCCGATTGCCAGTCTAATGGATTCCAAACTCGATCTTCTAGCGCCATCTGTTCAATTAAACTTGCCAGTCTTAGGGCTTTGAGAGCTTGTTCACCACCTACTGATGGTTGATTGCCACCATGCACACAGTTGACAAAATGTTCTAATTCTGCACTTAAGGGTTGAATGTTGCTGGTGTAGACTTTTTCAATCACACCATCTTGCCTATAAAGTACTTGTCGGTGGTCGGTGAGAGAATTGGCAGCCGTTTGTCGGTGAATCAAAATTTCATTCTTGAGAAAATCTGCCTCAGTAAATGAATTTTTGCAATGGGCGACAATCCGGCGAATTTTTCGGTGGGTAACTTTACTAGCAGTCAGAGTAGCAACAATACCATTGGCAAACCCCAAGGTGGCGGTTACATAATCTAGATAACCAGAGTCTAGGGAGCGAGTACCGCTAGCAGTCAATTTTGTTACTGGGGAAGCAGCTAATTCTAGAAGGAGGTCGATGTCATGGATCATTAAATCCAGCACAACTGAAACATCGTTTGCCCGGTCTGAGTAGGGACTCATTCTGTGGGCTTCTAGCGCCAGCAATTCCTCTGTTTTCAGCACTTGGCTCAGTTCTTTAAAAGCTGGGTTGAAACGCTCAATATGACCTACTTGCAGGATACACCCAGATTCAGCTGCGGCATTTACTAAAGATTCTGCCTCAGAAATACTGGCTGCGATGGGTTTTTCAATTAAGACATGAATTCCCGCTAACAGACAGTTGATACCCACGGCATAGTGCAGACGGGTGGGAACAGCTACACAAACTGCTTCCACAAGGGGTAGCAGGTCACAGTAATCTTCAAAAAAACGCACCTTGTACTTGCTGGCAGTTTCTAATCCTCGCTCGACGTTGATATCTGCCACTCCGACTAGTTCAACATCTTTCATTGAACTCAGCACGCGAGTGTGGTGTTGTCCCATGTTACCCACTCCAATCACGCCTATGCGGATCGGTCGTGGCTGGTTGCGCTGTGTATATGGATTCGGTTCTGCCACTGACATGCTATTTTGCACTATTATTCTCTCCTCAACCACCAAATTTAGAGACGCTACGGCCGTTGGCGTTTATACTCGAAAGCCGGTTACGATCCGTCTAAAACCATCCAGATGGTAACATAGAGCCTATGTTTATGAAGAATTTCAAAGTTTGTGATCGGTTCCCGTAATCCAAATATCTTTTGTATAGATATTTCGGGTTTGCTTGGGATTTTGCACTTTCTACAAAGAATATATGTCTTTTTATTAAATTTAAAAAATTCAGTAAGACCTAAGTGTAAATTCTCCTTCGCATTGTTTCCTGGCATCTTGTTAAGGTTTGTTTGATTTGGCGATTTGAAATCCAAAAGTTGCAATTGAGATGAAAGCTGTAATTCTGTTATCTGGGGGATTGGACTCTTCCACAATTCTGTATAAAGCTAAGGCAGATGGCTGTGAATGTCATGCTATTTCCTTTGATTACCAGCAGCGACACCGACGAGAGTTACAGTCAGCCCTCACCGTTGGTCAAAAGGCTGCGATCGCAAAACATCAGGTAGTTAATTTTGATTTACGACAATGGGGTGGTTCAGCACTTACCGATGACGCCATTGATTTACCCCAGGAGCGATCGCTAGATGAAATGTCTCAAAATATTCCTGTCACTTATGTTCCGGCTCGTAATACCATCTTTTTAAGCTTTGCTCTGAGTTACGCCGAAGCGATCGCAGCAGAGCGTGTCTATATCGGCGTCAACGCCTTAGATTACTCAGGATATCCTGACTGTCGCCCCGATTATATCCAAGCAATGCAAGAAGTTTTTCGCCTCGGAACCAAACAGGGACGTGAGGGACAACCAATTAATATTGTTGCACCCCTAATAAATTTGAAAAAAACTGAAATCATCCAACTGGGGAACCAATTGGGAGTTCCTTGGGAGCTAACTTGGTCTTGCTATGCCGGTGGTGATGTCGCCTGCGGCGTGTGTGATTCTTGTCGCTTGCGGCTAGCAGCTTTTGCCGAATTGGGACTTGTTGATCCAGTGGCCTATGCTTAATGTGGGCATTGGGCATTGGGCATTGGGCATTGGGCATTGGTTATTTTCCCTCTGCTCCCCCTGCTCCCCCTGCCCCCCTGCCTTCCCTCCCCCGCTTTCCCCATCCCTCCGCTCCCCCTGCTCCCCCTGCTTCCCCTGCTTCCTCATCTCCTCCCCCGCCCCCCTCCCCCCCCCCTCCCGCGGGACGTGGGTAACACACGTCGCAAACATCGGACAGGGGCAGCGCGAGCGTCAGGTGGGGGGGTTGCGGGCAGAGGAGGGCAGG
>NZ_JAWJTF010000014.1:79744-119621 GCF_048836525.1 Nostoc sp. CALU 546 | reverse complement strand
ACTTGTGTGTACACCGTAGGTCTCAAACTGGGAATGAGGTAACTGAAGAATGCGGTTATGAAGCCAAATTTCTAATTAGCTTTGCCATTGCCATTACCTTGAAAATTTAACAACTGATCATCATTGACCCAAATTGCTTGTTGAGGCACAGAAATAGAAATTCCAGCTTCGTCTAGGGCAATTTTCAGGCGACGGCGAAACTCTCGTGCAACATCCCATTGTTTGAGAGGCTGTGTTTTAATCCAGACGCGAATAATCAAACCGCGATCGCCAAATTGATCTATTCCCAAAACTTGCGGCGGTTCCAAAATTTGACGTTGCCATTGCAGTTCTTGATTCATCTTGTCGGCAACAGTTTTAATCAACTTCAAAGCCTCTTCTGTATCGGCTTGGTAGGCGACGGGAATTGTTAAATCGGCTCTTGACCAACGACTAGAAAGATTCGCAACAACTTTAATTTCACTATTGGGAATCGTAATTAAGCGTCCTTCAGAATCCCGTAGTTGGGTCATCCGCAGATTCAAATTTTCTACTAAGCCTCCCACGTCTCCCACATTAATCACGTCGCCTAAAGCGTACTGGTCTTCTAGAATGATCAAGAAACCATTAATCGCATCTTTAATTAAGTTTTGCGAGGCTAAAGACACCGCAACACCAACTAAACTCGCACCCGCTAGCAAGGGAACGATATCTATCCCCAATGCCACCAGCGCTAGCAAGAAGCCTACTCCTACGCAGATCCCAGTAGCGATGCTTTTAGTCACACCAGAAAATGTGGAAACTCGCAGTTGCAGCCGTTCAGAACTTTCTGGAGTCAGTAAAGCACCACTGCTAATTAAAGTGGTGGTGAAGCGGTCAATCAGGGCGTAGGTTAAACGGATCACTACATAGGTTCCCAATAACACGACACCTAATCGCAAAGGAAATTGGGCAGCATTGAGAATTCCGACTTGAAACGCTCGTGTATAGGGAAATAGACCCAAAATAAAGAAGCTTCCACCTCCCCAAATTCCAGCTTGACTTAGCTGAAACAATCGTCTCTTAACTTCTTGGAGATGTCGATGTTGCTGTTGATTCAGTTGTGTTGCAATTGGTTGGGCTGCTGCTGGTGTAATTGGGGAGTTTAAAGCCCCTATGTTGGTTTGATAGGCAATGGGGTTTAGTAAATCCTTTTTGGAACGTTGCTGCCAGCTATATACCCCCAAACTCATGAGAATCATCACCAATCCAATGCCCGCAGCAATTTTACCTTGGTCGATTAAAAATTGAGTTTGTCTTTCTTCCTTTGCTTGTTGCAAGTCTTGTTGCAAGGCATCTCTGATTTGATTTGCCGATGTCGCCATATCTACCTGTCGCAATCTGGCATCATCGGAAGTAATCGTCATCAGGTATTGGCTATTGATATAAATTACTGGTAAGTCATTTACTTTCCCAACCTCTACCTTGGCTTCGTTGTTTCCAGATGACTGAAAGTAACTTTGGCTAATTCTCTCCAAATTCTGCTGGATGTTTTCTATACGTTCGGGAAAGTTGGTTCTTGATGCCGCTATCTGAAACAACCGCCGACCATCTAAATAAACCCAGCCCGAAACAATTCTGTTATCTGTGTCATTACTCACACTACTGGGAGCTTGCAGTTGAGGGAGAAAAGGGATCTGGGCTGTGGCTTTTGGCACAGATACAACAGCTATGGCCATTGAACTGGCGATCGCCAAAAATTGAAAACGCACTCAAACACCTCCTTGAAAAAAAATTTACTAGTAACTACTTCTATAACCATCCTCCGCAATTTCTTTGGGTAAATGTACCTATCTAAAGTTGAGGTTTTCTCTTCAAATGATGAAACTTCGATGTTTTTGTGTTTGTTTTCTATCTTTAGACAGATGACAATATACCTAAAATTAGGAAACAAGGCTGAAAAAAGTATTCCTCTTACCAAAGATAAAACAAAAAGAAAGAACCTGGCGATGAAGTTGACATTAGGGTAAGCAAACGTCAAGCTAGTCTTGAGGAGTATTGACTAGTGATTTGCTAAATACAAGCAAAAATCGCAAGTTGTACAATAACCTAGTAGAGTGCGTAAAATTTACGTAACTTTTTTAATTTTTTGAGGTAATTTTTGATGACCGCAACTTCTCCCCGATTAAAGCACGAGGTTAAAGACCTCGGCCTAGCTGCCTTGGGAAGACAGCGCATTGAATGGGCTGGACGCGAAATGCCAGTTTTGCAGCAAATCCGCGATCGCTTTGCTATCGAAAAGCCCTTCGCTGGTTTACGCCTTGTAGCTTGTGCCCACATTACAACCGAAACAGCACATTTGGCGATCGCTCTGAAAGCCGGTGGTGCAGACGCGCTTTTAATTGCTAGCAACCCACTATCAACGCAAGATGACGTAGCCGCTAGCCTCGTCCTCGATCATGAAATTCCCGTCTTTGCTCAAAAAGGCGAAGATAACGAAACTTATAACCGCCACGTCCAAATAGCTTTAGATCATCGCCCCAACATTATTGTTGATGACGGTAGCGATGTGGTTGCAACTTTGGTGCAACAACGCCAACACCAAATCGCTGATTTGATTGGTAGCACCGAAGAAACCACCACCGGCATTGTGCGGTTACGCGCCATGTTTAGAGAAGGCGTTCTCACCTTCCCCGCAGTCAACGTCAACGACGCCGACACCAAGCACTTCTTTGATAATCGCTATGGTACTGGGCAATCAACCCTAGATGGCATTATCCGCGCCACAAATATTTTGTTGGCTGGTAAAAACATTGTCGTCGTCGGTTATGGCTGGTGTGGTAAAGGTACAGCCCTCCGCGCCCGTGGGATGGGTGCTAACGTCATCGTTACCGAAATCGACCCCATCAAGGCAATTGAAGCCGTAATGGATGGCTTCCGCGTCCTACCAATGGCTGAAGCTGCACCCCAAGGTGATATTTTTATCACTGTGACTGGTAACAAGCACGTCGTTCGCGGTGAACACTTCGATGTCATGAAAGACGGTGCGATCGTTTGTAACTCCGGCCACTTTGACTTGGAACTTGATTTGAAATACTTGGCTGCACAAGCTAAGGAAATCAAGGAAGTTCGTCCTTTCACCGAAGAATATAAGTTGAAAAATGGTAAATCAGTTGTCGTTCTTGGACAAGGACGCTTGATTAACCTGGCTGCGGCTGAAGGACACCCCAGCGCAGTTATGGATATGAGTTTTGCGAACCAAGCTTTGGCTTGTGAATACCTGGTGAAGAATAAAGGTAAGTTGGAACCTGGTTTGCACTCAATTCCTGTTGAAGTTGATCAAGAAATTGCGCGGCTGAAGTTGCAAGCTATTGGTATTAAGATTGATAGCCTAACTGCTGACCAAATTGAGTACATCAATTCTTGGACTTCAGGAACTTGATACATTGATTTGTTGATTTTTTGGGGATAGGCTTTTGGGCTTATCCCTTTTTTTGTGTTTCGCACATACTGCAATCTGTTATTTAGTAGAGGGTAAAGGGGAAAGGTTAAAGGGTAAAGGGGAAAGGTTAAAGGGGAAAGGGGAAAGGTTAAAGGGGAAAGTGGGGTGGGAGCCAATACTTGTCGGGTTTTGGGGAAAATGGGAAAGAAAAAACCTTTAACCTTTACCCTTTAACCTTTTCCCCTTAACCAACAAGTATTGCTTTACCCCTTATCCTTTACCCCACCAAGGTAACTAGTTGTCAGATTAGCTGCTTGAGATTTTCTTGATTATGGACTTGCCAATTATTTACCACCCAGATTATATTGCTCCTCTACCTGAAGGACATCGCTTTCCGATGTCTAAATTCCGAAAACTCTACGAATTGCTGTTAGCTGATGATGTAGCTAATCAAGAACAATTTCACACACCTGAACGTCCGCCCCTAGAGTTGATAGAGTTAGTCCACACCCCAAATTATGTTCAAGCTTATTGCGAAGGAACCCTAGATGCCAAAGCACAGCGTCGCATTGGTTTGCCTTGGAGTCCAGCATTAGCAAATCGTACCTGTGTCGCGGTAGGTGGTACGATACTTACTGCTAAACTAGCATTAAGTCAAGGTTTAGCTTGCAATACTGCTGGTGGAACTCATCATGCCTTTCCTAGTTATGGGTCTGGTTTTTGTATTTTCAACGATTTAGCGATCGCCTGTCGCGTTTTACAAAAAATTGGACTTGTCCAAAAAATCCTCATTGTGGATTTGGATGTCCATCAAGGAGACGGCACAGCTTTTATCTTCCAAGACGACGATAGCGTTTTTACTTTCTCCATGCACTGCGAAGTCAATTTCCCCGGTACTAAACAAAACAGCGATTTGGATGTTCCTTTGCCGGTGGGAATGGAAGATGATGCTTATTTACAAACTTTGGCAAATTACTTATCAGATTTGTTGTCTAAAGTCAAGCCAGACTTAGTATTTTATGATGCAGGTGTAGATCCTCACATAGGCGATCGCTTAGGCAAATTAGCCCTTACCGATGCCGGGATTTTTCGCCGCGAAATGCAGGTTTTAAGTACCTGTATGAGTAGCGGTTATCCTGTCGCTTGCGTCATCGGCGGCGGTTATGCTGATGATATGAAATCCTTAGTTTGGCGGCATTCCCTGCTGCATCGCGCCGCCAGTGAAGTTTACCGCCAATATAAACTTTGATGCAGCAGCTTGAATTTTTTTGATGAATTTATGCTTTGGAAGTTCCTTAAATGAGCAAATTTAGCAAAGCGATCGCAGCAATAATATTGAGTTCATTGTTAGGAATTCCATTCGTTCTATTATCGTTGTGGTATCAGAATCCTCCTGGTTGTGAGCGATTCTGTTTCAGTGAACCATGTCCTCTAAATGCATGTATGGGTGGTAATTCCTTAACGGCTGGGTTTCCATTCCCAATAGTGCATGACGATAATGCTGGCTCACCTGTACACGGCTGGGGGAGAATCGGGGTTGAAGATTTCCAGAATATAAATCTTGGGGCATTTTTATTAGATGCCTTGTTTTATGGTGTCATAATAATCATGCTTGTAGTAGTCGCAAAAAGTGGTGTTAGATTCCTAAAACGTTCAAGACAGTTGGGCTAACACTGCCCCAGGTTAGTAGCAACATTTACAATGAATATTATTATATTAAATCAGGATTTTCATAAATTTGGTGCAGCCTCTCGTAGAGAAGAGAAGGAATAAAACTTTCAGAGAGTTATTGCGTAAGTTTTAAAATATAAAAACTTTGTGTGCAAAGGCAGCAGTGGATGAATAACGGCAAACCCAGAATCTACGAACTAGCAAAAGAATTAAATTTAGATAGTAAAAAGCTATTAGTAATTTGTGAAAAGCTCAAAATTGCAGTCAAAAGTCATACTAGCAGTATCTCAGAATCCGAGGCAGAACGCATTCGTGTAGCAGTAAATAAACTAACAGCGAAATCATCGAAAACTACTAAAATAACCTCTGAAGATTGGGGCTATACATTTATAGCTTCAGCAATTGATAGTTTTATCCGTCATCTGGAAGGGGAAACTGCCCTGAAATCATATCCCGAATTTCGGGAGCGGCGCGATCGCGCCAATGAGTTAATGTATGAATGTGTCGGTAAAAAACCTTCTCTCTTTTATGTGCGTCGCAAAGGCGCGGGGAAAGAGGCAAGAGAAGAAATTTGGGATTTGACAATAGCAACAGACTCCGATGAGTTTCAGTTACCCGCAAGACTAGAGAAGCTCAGAAAAACATTAGGATTTCGAGCAGCTGTACAAAAAGATGGACGCGGCAGTTTAAAAATACTGTCGGCTTACTTATTACAACCCTCACGGGCACACGCCGATAGCTATGCTGTACCTTGTCGCTTGCGTTTGCTGCCTAATCATCAGCATCATCTCGACATACCGCCCGCAACATTGAAACGCATCGCCGCTGCGCCAGTTTGTGGCGACCATGTACCCACAGAAGATCAGCTGAAAGCTTGGAAAGCCTTTTTGCAGATTGAGGAAAAAATCGCTAAAGCGCGTCAGTTTTGCGTGCGTTATGTAAGTCATAACTATAACTTCAAAAGACGCATAAGTTTTGAAATAGATTTAGCCTCAGCCACCCTTGACGGCTTTTATCAAAATTCCCTTGATGTTGACAATTTTTGGGAACGAGCAAGACGCACAAAAAACGAAGATTTGAAGCTTTTTGAAACTGCTCCCGTCGGCAAAAATTGGATTAGTGGTCGTCAATTAGGGACTGTTGAGGAAGTTGACCCCAACCGTTGTATTATCAGTCTGAGATTAGAACGAGACTTAGCTGAATTCATGGCAACAGAACGTTATAAGTTGCCAGATACAGGATTTTTGTGTTTTGAGGCAGTTGGTGATATTCAGCAGATTCAGCGTAAGAAAAAAGCTTTAGATGATTTGAATAATGGTTACACTCAAAATCCCTATTTAGGCAACTTTTTATTCGATGCTTCTCAGGCTAGACAAATCAAAACAACTGTTGAACTTCAGCCACAAGATTTGTTGTTATCTTCTGCTAATCCTGGTCAGAAAGCAGCAGTAGAAAAGGTACTTGCCGCTAAGGATCTTGTTCTTATTCAAGGGCCACCGGGTACTGGTAAAACTACCGTAATTGCCGAGATTTGCTATCAAATTGCCCTTCGTGGTGGACGAACTCTAATTGCTTCTCAAGCCAATTTAGCAGTAGATAACGCCCTCAGTCGATTAGTTCACAACCCAGTAATTCGGGCTGTACGCAAAGGTAGAGCCGAGAAAGTTGGCGAGGAAGGACAGCCATTTTTAGAAGACCAAGTGATTGGTAGATGGCTAGAAAATACTGCAACTGACTGTGAACATAATCTGACTCAACGGCTCGAAAATATCCAAGTTTTCAGTCAATTGCTGGCATCATCAGCAAGATTTACAGCTTACTTACAAGTAGAGGAAGAATTTAATCAGCAACAAATTAAATTCAATAAAAATAAGTTAAAGCTAGAGGCTAACTTTAAAAACCAAGAAACATCTTACAACGAAACTCTAGAAAAACAGAGTGAAGTTGAATCTCTAATTTCAGGGCTAGAAAATATACTAAGTGCTGCTCCAAATATCAACTGGGAAGTTCCAGAAGTCACAGATTTTTTGCCACTTCTTAAGCCTTACACAGAAGATAACAGTTTAGTAGAAGAATTTTTAGCAAATGTTCGTCAAACCATCAAATATACTAATGAACTTGGCTTTTTGCGTCCGGCGCTTGGCGCTTTTGGTTTAGCAGCTTGGTTGCGTGAAACTGTAGCAATAGAAATTTCTGAATTTAAAACTGCTTTGACTTATGCTCAAGAAGCAAGTAAAGCTATATCAGAAGTTGCGGTTTCAGTGCAGGTTGTCAAACAAAATTTCGCCTCGTTAAATCAGCTACAACCAGATTATCAGCAATATCTTACCAAACTGCAAAATCTACAGCAAACAATCCAGATATGGGACAACCGTAAACGGGAAATTGATTATATTATCTCAGCAGTGAAAGAATGGAAATCTACAGCGCCTTCCCATCTGTATCAAACCTTAAAAGAATGTCAGCAATCAGGTTTACCACTAACAGAAAATTTAGTGGATTTGCCGCTAGGTTTGTTGATGTTTGCTAATACATTAAAATTACCAATAGTACCAAAAGTATATAAAATTAACCTACCAGAATGGGAGTTATTGACAAAGGCGATCGCTTATGAAATAGACGGAGGTTTTACTGACAGACGAGGTAAACAGCATAATTTTAGCTATTTTTTACAAGAAAATTTTAGTCAGATTCCAATGGTGCTATCAAAGAGCGATCGCACCCAATGGCAAGAAACCTATCAACAGTTTAACAATTATCAGCTACTCAACCCCAAACAGCGAAAATTACTGGTTGAGAATACCCAGGTTTTCTTAATTAGAATGCAACGGACTTATGGCGCATCATGGGAATGGAATAATCTTGACTCCACTCTCACCCGCATTACACAAGAATTGCTAGATATAATCCTGGCAAATGCGCGTCAATGCGTTTTAAAAGTCAAAACGGAAACTGAACAACAGCTTCAGCATTTGCAACGACAATTAAATGAACTTCAGAAAAATGAAGTTAGCCAACAGCAAATATCCATTACTCAAGCTGAGGCTGAAAAAGCACAGCAAGATGCTAATTTGCAGCTTGGACGAGTGATTAATATCTTGCAAGAACTTAATCAACAGCCAAATATACCTGCTCAATTACGCATTTTAATTGAAAAATATCTCACAACACAATCAAATATTTGGGAGCAGCCGCAAGAATTCTCAAATCAAGTAAATTCTTGGGAAACTTGTATCAGTCAGCTTGAAAGCTTAATCTCATCACTAGAACCTTTTTCTGTGCTGGAGACGATTAAAAATTCTCTACACCAGCATCTCTCAAAACTAAAGCAAGAAACTGAAGTTTCCCTACAGCAGCTTCAACAATTACAAACTAATCTACGCGAAATAGAACAAAAATCACAACCACAACCATCAGAAAATTTAATAGTAGAAAGAAACTGGTGGTTGACAGAATGGCAAACAATACCTGATAAATTTAAGCTCGAAAATTCTCATGGTGACTTATTTAATCTAGAATTTTTACGCAAAATCAATGTTCAGTTTGAATCTTGGCAACAGCAATTACAAAAAGATGAAAATTATCTCAATAAGTATCAGAATTTTGTACAAGATTGGATAGGAAAATTAAGACAGCCAACTGAACGCGATAGCGACGATTTAAGACACATTTATTTAGATAATGCTAACGTCGTCGGTATCACCTGTGTTCAAGCTGCAAGCAGAGGTTTTTCGGAAGAATTCAAATCCTTTGATGTCGTCATCATTGATGAAGTTAGTAAGTGTACTCCACCAGAGTTACTAATCCCAGCATTGAAAGGCAAAAAGTTAGTAATGGTAGGCGATCATCGGCAATTACCACCCATGCTTGATACTAGCACTGTAGAAGAAGTTGCTCAAACAATGGGTAATACACGAGACGAACTACAATTCTTAGAAGAATCACTGTTTAAAAGTCAGTTTGAATCTGCTGATGAAAGCATCAAACAAATGCTAACTACACAATATCGAATGCATCCATTTATTATGGGTGCAATCAATCAGTTTTATGATGGCAAACTAGAATCTGGTATTTTAGAACCGGATACAAAACGCGCCCATCATCTAGCAGGTGAAATTATCGAAGAATCTCAGCATCTTATCTGGGTAAAAACGCCTATCGAAAATCAGTTTCTAGAGCAACGAAATGGAACTTCTTACTTTAATACTCAAGAAATTGATGCGATTGAACATCTATGTCAACAGTTCGAGACTACTTGGGCTTCTAAAGTTGCTAATGGTGAACCGAAAAAAGAAATTGCTGTAATTACTTTTTATGGCGCTCAATTAAGAAAAATTGACGAACGTCTGCAATCTGAACTTTTCCCTTCTCTAGAAATTCGTACTGGTACAGTAGACCGATTTCAAGGGATGGAAAGACCCGTTGTAATTGTGAGTATGGTTCGTAACAATAGTAAAGGAGATGTGGGTTTTGCTAAAAAGCCAGAACGAGTAAATGTTGCTTTTTCCCGCGCTCAAGAACTGCTGATAATTGTGGGTTGTCATAATTTATTTACCCATCAATCAGGTAAAGTCGGAAGTATGTATTCTGAAGTTTCAAATATCGTCAGTCTTCATGGAGGTTTGGTTGATGTATCTCGCCTCTTCAGCTAAACCTATTGATGACAATCTCAAAAATTGGGTAGAGAAAGTTGAGGCGATAGCCTAATCAAACTAATACCAATTTTAAAAAAGAATGCGACAAATAGACATCTATAGAAACGTAATTCACCGCGTCTTTAGCCAAGGATATTTTGCAATCATCAATTGAATTGGTATAACCTCACCAGAACTAGCATTTTTCGCTACTAAATCTCGGTTCTGAACTACTCTGTAAAGTAGCGTGCGTAAGCATGACATCAATCGACAGATGCAGAAAACCTAAATTTCATAAACGTAACTTGGGCTAAGTATCTTAACGGAATTTGCTTCTAAAGATATAAGTATCGTATTTGTGCGGTCGATAACGTAGCATTTGATAGTTAATTTAATAGAAGCACTGAGATAAGACAACGCTAAGTAATTAGTTAACTTCTTTATGCTTTACCGTCTAGCGTTAACCTCTAGCCTGGTGCTGGCAAGTGTATTAAGCGTGCAGGCATTCGTTCTAGATCAAGCTGTGCTAGCTCAAAGTGCAGATGTTCCTTTCAGTGGAACAGTTCCAGCTGAAGCTAGCTTTAGTTCTTCTGTCCCTGGTACTGCTGAAGCAACTATTTCTGGCAATTCTAGTGGAATTTCGACAAAGTTGGAATCACAAACTCCTGCCACTATAGGTGTACAAAACAGCACATCTGCAACCGTTACTGTTTCTCCCCCCAGGCTTGTATCTGGCCCTAGTGCCGATCCATCTGGGACAACGCACATTGGCTTTTTAAAATTTGGTTCTACCAATGTTCGCAGTGATGTTGGTGGTGGAAGCGCAACTTTGCCAGCAGGTAATACCAATCTAGAGGTGAATTTATTAGTAGAACGACCAGTAGCATTTACGCCAGGAATTTATAGCTACGTTGTCACCTTAACCATCGCACCATAACTGCTTTTTTGTTGAGACTTCGTTTGATTGAACTCTAATTCATTTGAGAAGGATTTAAAAATGATTCGTCGTTCTTTATTAACCGCTGCTTTGATAATTGTTGGTTCTGTTGCTGTTGCACCCAAAACAATGGCACAAACTGCTGATGTTCCCTTTACAGCAAATGTCGGTGGTGTCTGCAACTTCGATCAAATTATTCCTGGTAAATTGGGACTCAACCAGCCGACTAATCCAACTACACTAGCGGGTGGATTTACCGGAGGACAATTTGGTAAGGTTTTTGTTAGCTGTAACCAAGGTGCCAGAGTGAGTATATCTAAACCACAGCAGACTGGGGGCCCTAGCTTTACACCCATTCACTCTGTTGGGATAATCAACTCATCTTTTGGCTATACGGATTCTCAGAGTAGTAATACTGTGTTCCTGCCTGGAGGTAGCGGTTTGCCTTTGGATATAGACATGATTGTAGATAAAGGCAGTCCTCTTGTTCCTGGAAGCTACAGCTATGTGACAACCTTGACTATCGTGCCATAGTCTAAAATTTTTCCCGTTTCCTTCAGATTGATTGAGAAAAATAATTGCTGAATATCTTGTCGCTAGAGAATAAATCTTCAAGCGACAAGATATTTTTCTGATTACCTAGAGATAAAATAAGTCTGCTTTTGGGAATTATAAATCAGGAATTAAATTGACAATCCTGCCATATTTATAAATATGCTTAATAACAATTGGCGCTCTCTAGCTGCTGTTAGTGCTGGCTTATTCGCCCTAATTTTGTTTCCTGTTGCAGCTAAAGCACAAATGAGTGTTTCTCCTCTGGTGATTGAAGCCAAGGCGGAACGCGGACAAGCCCAAGGAATGATTACAATTTCCAATACCAGTAAGACTCCTTCTCGGATTCGGATCTATGCTCAACCTTTCACATATAGCCGCGATACGGGGTTTCAAACCTTATCCTCTAGTCCCAGTGACCTGACAAAATATCTACAATTCTCACCGCGTGAGTTGACTGTCAAACCAGGAGAAGTTCGGCGGGTGCGCCTCATTAGCCGCTTGGCTCCTAATTTACCTGATGGGGAATATCGTGCGGTGGTGTTTAATGAAACTCTCAGTGAATCCAAAGATGCTGCTGGTAATAACGTTACTTTGGTGGCACGAATTGGCGTGACATTCTACGTCAGAAAAGGCAATCTTTCTCCACAATTAGCAATTGATGGTGCCAGCTTTAACCCAGAGCAAAAACAAATTCAAATTTTAGTTCGCAATAACGGTCAAGCAACTGTTTTACCTAGTTTAAATTGGACTTTACGTCAAGGGCAAACTGTTGTCAAAACTGGGCAGATAGATACTAATGCTGTGGTGGCAAATAGCGATCGCAATTTCTTATTAAATTACCCCAATAAAGACCAACCAGCCCTCAAACCCGGTCAATATCAGCTAAGTGGTGAGTTGTTTTGGGGTGAAGACAATAAAAAAAGTAAGTTGCCTTTCAATCTAAATATTACTATTCCTACACAAGCGGCTACCTTACAAAATAAATAGTTTGTGTAAAAATTCGTAATTTGTAATTAATAAATTCAAATTAAATCTGGTATCTGTAGCCTGATTTGCGAGAATTAGTCTTGCTGTAAAATACAGCATTAATATCGATAATTTTACCTGCTGCGTGGGCATTATATGTTTTAGAGACATCGCATTGCAATGTCTCTATTTTTATAGATAGATTTACTGATAAATGCAAAATTTGTGCAACTTCAGTTAGTAAATAAAAGCAAATGTCTGCTAGCTGCGATCGCTCTTATCTGTCAAATTATTATCACCCCTGCGAAGGCAGATACACCCGCGATTTCAAATCAGCCAACGCCCACAACTGCTCAATTAGCTAATAATTCCGAATTTAAAGTTTTTCCCGTAGGATTGAATGTAGGGAACCGCAATGTCAATCCTAGCGTTTTAGTGCGTGGTCAAGAAGATGGTTCTGAAGCAATTGATTTTGCAAATTGGCTGTTACCCTATGATGCTGTAATTCAAGGGTTGAAATTAAATATTACCACTTTACCTGATGGGCAATTAGAAGTGCGATCGCCTGGTGTTGTGACTCGCATTGATCCAAAAAAAATTCGTACTGATCCAGAATTAGGATTAGTCTTTACAATTCAAGATTTACAAACTCTATTTGGCGTAACCGCGAAATTTGATATCAATGAATACGCCATAGTTTTAGATGTTCCAGGATTAGATCAATCTAGTGGCAAACTGGCAGAAACGGAAACTCCAATTCAACTAGAAGGATTACCACACATTGCACCTCAAAAGTTTAGTGTCACCGCAATTGAACAAAAGGTAAATGCTAGCGGTAGCGCTACCAGACCAACAAATTATAGAGGTGATTTCCTGGCTGTTGGTAGTGCTTTTGGTGGTTCGTGGTTCATCCGCACCGATCAACCAAATTTAGAAAATCCACAAACTTGGAATATTGCCGAAGCACAGTTTTTGCGACAAACTAATTCAGCTGATTATTTTGTAGGTTCCCAGCCAACGTTTTGGCAGACTCAAGGAACAGGAGACTATTGGGGTTTTACATCCATTCAACGACAGGGGTTTGTACCACCTCAACCATTCAGTGGCGGTTCTTCCGATCCTCGCCAACGTTTACAAGCAGATGCTATTGGACGGACAATTTCTGGTAAGGCTGAACCAGGTACATTAGTACGGTTGGTACAAGGTTTTGGCGATCGCGTAATTGCCGAAATTTTAGTTGATTCGTCTGGCATTTACCGCTTTGAAAATATTAAAAGCCAAAATCAATTTTTGGGCAACAATTATCGCGTCTTACTCTATCCCCAAGGGCGACTCACCGCACAACCAGAAATTCAACAGGCTACTTTTTCTACAGTCCCAGGACAATTACCAGCAGGTGCTTCAGCATTAATCGTTTCTGGTGGCTTACGACGGAATTCTTTGGGAAATCAAAGTCTGTTGGGCAACTTTTCAGACTTTCGGGGGGGAATTGCTGGGCGTTGGGGTTTATCAGAAAATCTGACAGTAGGCTTAGGTGGAGTGTATGACGAATCGCCTAGAGCCTTAGCAGAATTATTTTGGCGTCCGGGCAAGTTACCTTTGCAGGTAGCAGTTTCGGCACTGACGGGTAATAAGTGGGATGTGAATACAGATATTCGCTATAATCCATCTTCTAGCTTGAGTGCTGCATTTATTAGCGATCGCTTGTCTAGCCGTTTTAATCTAGATTGGCGAGTTTTACCTCAATTCACCTTATTCACTAGTACTGACACAGCTGATGCAACATCTGGCGGAATGCAAATTAACTTGAGTGGCAAAGATGCCTTTACCTTTGCCCGTGTCAGCTTAGATACTAAAAACCGTCTGCGCTGGAATTTGCTGCAACGTCTTGGGAGACTAGAATTAACGCAACGCGGTAACGAAATCAGTACTTTGTCGGAACTGACTTACAAATTTTCTAAAAACAGCTTTTCTAATGGTGGCAGCGCACTGCTGTTAAATTATGAAACACAGAATCAAAATCGTAGCGACAGCTTGCTAAGTGTGAGTTGGCGGTATCGTTCACAACAACAGGCGATTGATGGTATTTATAGGTGGGAAATACAGTTGGGTTATGGAACTGGTTCTCAGGGTAGCGGACTGTTAGCGACATTATCAACAACAGTTTTACCAGGTTTGCTATTACGGGCGCGTTATCAAGGAGTATCGGCAAGTTCCGATGAAGCAACTTTCAGCATAGATTTAGCTTCTAGCCTGAATTTACAAGGGGGTATTAGTCCAGGCGATCGCCGTTCTAATTATTTCCGTACACAAGGTGGACTGTCAATTAAGCCATTTTTTGACCGGAATAATAACGGCAAACAAGATGGAGGGGAAGAAGTTTATACAGATAACGCTGATTTATTGTTGACTTTGAACAATAAACCTCTGAAGTCGTTTTTACCACAAATCCAGGGCGATCGCACTTTAGTAAGGATGTCTCCTGGCGTTTATCGCCTCGATCTCGATCCAGCAGGTTTACCGCCTGATTGGCAGGCTGCGGCTGAATCCTTAGCCGTTGATGTGATTGCTGGTAGTTATACCCCTGTGATGATTCCGCTAATTCGTTCTTACACGCGATCGGGGGTAGTCACCGATACTCAAGGTCAAGCGATCGTAGGCGCACGGGTAGAAGCCATACAACCAGATGAGGGGACTCGGCGTTTTTCTGTTACCAACGGTGCTGGAGTCTATTATTTAGAAGGCTTGCCGCAGGGTAAATACACTCTACAAATCAACGGTAAATCTGCCGGTAGCTTGAAATTAGAAGAGTCTTCTGAACCATTTCAAGAGCTTAATTTGCAACAGCCATCAATTCCCTAAGGGGAAACACGGTACAATCCAGAGGCACTTTTATTGTTACCAACGCGGGTTAAGGATGGAAGCAAATTTTCTGACGGCTGTTTTTCTGCCCCTAGCTCTATTTATTATCATGTTAGGCATGGGGTTAACCTTGACCCTAGAGGACTTCAAGCGAGTTGTAATCTATCCCAAAGCGGTGGTGATTGGCTTGGTGGCCCAGTTGATCATGTTGCCGATTGTGGGCTTTGGCATTGCGTCGGTGTTTCCCCTTGAACCACAATTAGCAGTAGGTGTGATGATTTTAGCAGCCTGTCCCGGTGGCGCTACTTCTAATATGATTACGTTTTTGGCCGGGGGTGATGTTGCTCTTTCTGTGACGCTAACAGCTATTAGTAGTTTCATTACGGTTTTTACGATTCCTCTGGTAGTAAATTTGTCAATGCAGAGATTTTTGGGGGAAGGAACAACGCTACAGTTACCTTTCTTAAACACTGTGTTGCAGATTGCAGTGATTACACTTCTACCTATAGCAATTGGGATGATAGCCAAGCGGTATGCACCCGGATTGGCAGACAAGGCAGATAAACCAGTGAAGTGGCTGTCTTTATTTTTCCTGGCGGTGGTAATTACTGGAGTGCTGCTGCGAGAACGGAATAATTTTGTTTCTTACGTAATAGATGTGGGCTTGGCAACTCTGGTTTTGAATGTGGTTGCAATGGCTTTAGGTTTTGCGATCGCGACTTTAACCCGCTTAGGAGAAAAACGCGTTACGGCAATTACAGTAGAAGTAGGAATTCAAAATGGGACTCTAGCGATCGCGATCGCTTCTACACCTACGCTGCTGAATACTCCCACAATGGCCATTCCTGGGGCAATTTATGGTCTGCTAATGTTTTTCACTGGTGCTGGATTTGCTTGGTGGGCTAGTCGTCGTCAAGGCTTGTTGAAAGCATAAAGTAGTTTGCCTCATGGCTTACAAGTATTTGTACAAATTAAATTGTCTCATCTTATTTCGTTAATGTTTTTCACCTCTTCTACTAAACCAATTGATGACAATCTCAAGAATTTTGTAGACGAAATTGAAGCACAAAGTCCTAGTTTATCAGTTTTAGCAGCGCGTCAATTTCGCTATAGCTTGCGTCAAACTCCTGTAGAACTAAATATCAAGGAACCCCGCCAGTTTAACGTCCTCGAAGAATTTATCATCCGCGCTGCTATTGAATTCCAACCTCCACCAACAGAAGATGAATTAGCCTCTGTACTTGGGCTTGATTCTGTATTTATTAAAACTACTACTGCAACTCTTCGTTCATTACAAACTTTATCACCAACATCGCCACTAACAGTTACTCCTGAAGGTCGCTCATTTTATGAAAAAGGATCTGTGCCACAGCCACCATATCCTATACAAATCAACGCCATTACAGACCCTTTAAGCGACAAGATTACCTTTCAATCTGAATCTTTAAATGAAACAGTGATAAATTTGCCTGATTTGGCAGACTTTATAACTATTGATAATACAATTGCTGATATTGCTTCCTTACCACTTGAGAAAATACAAAAAAATATTCAAGCTTCAGGTTTAGCACTTCATTTACCAGAAGAGGGAAAAATCGTCACTTCCTGTAAAGTGCTTGCTTCGACTCAAAAAATTTGGAGAAAGATATCGCTTTTCGTTATCTTCGATGCCCTTGAAGATAAATTGAGCATTCAAATAAGAAATGGAAAGCAAATTTTAGAGTCAGCATCCAATTGGTTAGAAGTGCTACATAATGAAGGAAAAATTTCTTTGCAAGCATTATGTAAATTGTCAACCGAAGCCATAAATTTTGAACGTGAAGCCATTCTCAAGCAGAAAAATACTGAAATAGAATCTAGACTCGAAAGTATTCGTCAAAAAGCGCTAGAGATTGCTGCTAAAGCTAGTGATAAAATAGATAAATCTAAAGTGCTAGGTGAAGCCGTACAGTTACGCGATGAACAAATTAGCCAAGCTTTTTCAGAAGTTTTAAATTCGGCTAAAAGTCAAGTTATAATCTATTCTCCTTGGGTGAATCAGGCAGTAGTCAATGAAAAATTTCTAACTTTGTTACAGAAATTAGCTAATCGCGGAGTTTGGATTTTAATTGGACATGGAATTGCACGGCGACAAGATGAAGATAAACCCATTCCACCAGAAGTAGAGAAAAAACTTCGAGCGATCAAAACACCTGATGGTTTACCATCCGTACAGGTTTTTTGGTTGGGAGACTCCCATGTTAAAGAAGTAATAGTTGATAAACAAATCCATCTTTGCGGATCTCATAACTGGCTATCTTATCGCGGCGATTATTTACCACGAGGCGAGTCAGTTTATAAAATTACAATTCCCCATCAAGTCCAAGAAGCGTATGAATTTCTCGCGAATCGCTTCCAAAATTACGCTCAAAATTTATGGCAAAATGCTCTAGAAAACCGCGATTATCAACTAGCTGTAGAGACTTTATGTGTGTGGGGTTCGCTAGGTATGGAAGATATTGCGCTCAAAGAAATACAGCAAAACAACTGGCTAGAACTTCTACCCGTGTGGTTAAATGTGGCACTTCAAGGGTTAAAGTCCAAGAATATACAAGCTGATTCAGCAAGTTTGAAAACTGCACTTTCGTTGCTGAATCAGGTTTCTATTGAAGAAACTTTTATTGAATTATTGCAACAGGGATGGCGTAAAGTTATCGGCGCGATCGCAATTAACAATCCCAAAACTGCTTTAAATTTACTTACTGATGAAGTATGGGCGCAGTTTATACGTCTCAAGATTGTTCAAGAGAGTGATTCACGCAATGATTTTATTTTGTACCGCCCTTAACCCACACTAGTACCGCAAGGCGGAATTAAAAATTAAAAATTAAAAATGAATACAGTATAAGTGTTTCGGGAATGATTGGTTTATTTCTGCCGTGTTGTACTAGGATATTTTTCATACTTAAATAGTAATAATTCGGAAGACAGCCCAGAAATCTGTCATCCTGATTTGGCCTGAGTTGGCAATTAAATGATTCTTAACCTTTGATTAACTGAAAGATAGATCCAGAGATTCGTCTTATTCGATACAATTTATAGGTAGAGAGAGCCGAGGAGAACAAGGTGGTCTTATTAAAAGGCTTTGAGATTGAGATGTACACTGGCACGCCTCAAGGTGAAATCGTCGGTCTCTCCGACAAAATTGTTGCGGCTTTGGATGGATTTATGCGCGAACCAGATAGCCGCAACGTCGAGTATATAACCCAACCATCCCATAATTACGAAAATTTATTGTGTGCCTTGCTGCGTCCTCGGCGGGAGTTACGAAACTACCTCAATCGTTTGGGCGATTACACCTTAATACCAGGGAGTACTTTATCTTTGGGTGGGAGCGATCGCTTTCTCCGTTCCGATCCAGCAAACCCCTATCATGACTACATTGAGAACACCTACGGGACGAAAGTAGTTACCGCTAGCGTACACATCAATATAGGCATCAGCGATCCAGAAGTATTAATGCGGGCGTGTCGCGTGATCCGCATGGAAGCACCTCTATTTCTCGCCCTCAGCGCCTCATCTCCCTTCCTTGATAGCAAAGCTACTGGCTATCACTCCACCCGTTGGGGCGTCTTCCCACAAACGCCTAGCCATGTGCCGTTATTTGCCAGCCACGCCGATCATATTCAGTGGGTGGAAGATCAACTCGTTGCCGGAACCATGCAAAATGTGCGGCATTTGTGGGCATCAGTACGGCCAAATGGCGATCGCCGTCCCCACGACTTGAATCGCCTAGAATTGCGAATTTGTGATTTAGTCACAGATCCCATTGCCTTGCTAGCGATTACTGCTTTATTAGAAGCGCGTTTGTTGCAAGTAATCGAAAATCCTAGTATCGATCCATTAATCCAAAGTACCTTTTCTGCTGAAGAACTCGTCACCTTGACTGCTGAGAACGAAGCTGCATCTGCTGCTGGTAGTCTTGATGCTCAGTTGAGGCATTGGCAAGATGGCAGAAATATCCTAGCCAGAGATTGGATTTCTGAAATGTACCAAGATGTTTGGGCGATCGCAAAACAACGAGGCTTTAGCTGTTTCCTTTCCCCTTTGCACAAAATCCTCCGCGAAGGTAATGAAGCTCAACAGTGGTTGCAATTACACGCAGTCGGTTTTGATAGCCAACGCGTCATCACTCAGGCTATTATCGCCACTCAAGAGCGCGAAATCGAACTCGAAGACAAATTGTGTTCGTCTCTGCTGGCTTAAGTCAAGGGAATTGGGCATGGGGCATTGGGCATTGAAAAGAGGCAGAGGGAGCAGAGGAGAAAGAGAAAGAGGTAATTTTTATTCTCCCCTGCCCTCTGCTCCCCTGATTGTCCCTGATCTTCCCCTACTCCTCACTACTACTCCCGTCTTCATACAAATGGTAGATTCTCTTGGAGAGACTACCAGCCCTAAAAGACATAAGTAATTACTTTTTCTACACAAAACTTAACATTTCCTGATTTTAGCCAAATATCCTCTCAGGCATTGCTCTGGGAGGGTTTGCGCTTCGTTTTAAAAATCTAATCGATGGACGATGCTTGATTATTATTAACAAAACCTATGAATCACCTCTACCTTTTGGTAGATTTAACATTGACAATAGATTGTTTTATACAATACGTAAATTATACGGACAATGCCTCAGGTAGTTTTAGTTAACCCCCAAATCCCTCCTAATACAGGTAATATTGCTCGTACTTGTGCAGCTACAGGTACAGAATTGCATTTGGTGGGGCCTTTGGGATTTGAAATTAGCGATCGCTACCTCAAAAGAGCGGGCTTAGATTACTGGCCTTATGTCAAGCTACACTATCACGAATCCCTAGAAGCCTTTAAAACATTACATCAGGAGCGTGGAGGTAGATGGCTGGGTTATACAGTTGGTGGAAGTTGTAATTATGTAAACTTTCAGTTTCAAGCTGATGATTGGCTGTTGTTTGGTAGTGAAACCACGGGTTTACCACCAGCAATTCTTTCAGATTGCGATGCTACTCTGTATATTCCCATGAGCCAACCGGGGGTTCGCAGCTTGAATCTGTCGGTAAGTGTGGCAATTGGCTTATTTGAAACCCGTCGTCAGTTAGGCTATTTACAATAGTTAATTACCTTTATACTCGTAAGTATATTTACTTAGAATCCGTCCCGGAATCTATTAGACGATTTATTATTGGCGGCAAAAATTTTCTTGTTTACTGTAATAATATGTAAAACAATATACCGAAAATTAGGTTTATTACCAAAATGTAGTGGAAGATACTTACAAACAAAGGAAGGTTATTATAAGAAATTTGTATATAAAACTTGGGGTATTGCCAAATTTGAATGATAGATTTTGATGAATTTGAAACATCCTAAATTTGGGAACAAATGCGCTAAAATCCAGTCATGTCTTACATTTGAGCTATTTTGGCTCAGTGAACGGCAGAAAGCAGCCAAAAAGTAGCCGATAGTTAATACGGTTGTTTTTTAGGGAATAATCAACGTAAAGTCTCGTGTTGAGAAGACGGATTGGGTAGAAATATCTTGAAGATATCTACAGCAGGGGGCATCAATTTTCCAGAAGTCGCAGGCAGCAATTTGATTCTCAGCAGCGACTATGGACTTGGCAAATAGTTTGTTTGTCCAGTCCCCGCGATTGACGCAAGACAAGCGCGGACAATGGTAAGGAGTAAAACGTCCTAAGTGGTGTTAGGAGTGGTTCGGACAAGTAAACACAGCAAATTTTAAGTTTTGCTAACACGTGTAAACTTGTCTAAATCAGAGAAGCAGGTTAATCTTGCGTAAGCATCTCTGGTGAATGTGATCTTGATCTATCATTTGTTGTGATCTAAATCATTGACTAGTATCCAACTGAAAAATCGAGGTCAGTTAAGCGCTAGTGATCATAGGAGGTCGTCTTTGAAACGAGCATTAAAAAAGAGAGTAAAAGCTGTGTTGAACAATACCCCCAACAGCGATGATGCCCCGGTAGAACTGCTAAATGTGATGAATCCAAAAGTTAACCGCCGGGTGCGGACAAAAGCCGCCATGATTGGCTTGGCAATCTCGATGGGAGCAACCAGCCTTTTGGTGACTCGACAAAGCGATCAAGCCCAAGCAGCAGTGCCAGTAGGCAGCCAAAAGGCAACCTCAGCTATTCCTGTTGTTCCTGACACTGAGGTGAAATTCGCCTCCACAAAGCTGGAGTCCCAAGCAGTCTCATCAGCGAGCGTGCCGGAAAGTCCTGTAATCGTGGAACCAACGGCAGTCTCACAAGTGCCTGGGCTTGAAGCTAAATGGCAAGTTGCCGCAAGTGGAATGTCTTTGCAAGTTCCTGCATCAGAAACGTTTTCCCAAGCAACAGCTGATTATAAAAATTCCCCTTACCTGAAGCCTCAAGTGGCACAGGGATTGAACAATACCTTAGCCGAAACTAGTTTCCCAACAGTTAATAATCTGTCTGACTCTAGTACTGATGGTTTTGGTAGTACAAATGCATCACTAACTGCCGAGCCACAAACAGTGGCAACAGCTGGCGCAGTCAACAGTGAAATAAATGCACAACTTAAGGCACAACAAGAGTTCGCACTAAATCGATTACAAGAAAAATCGAACCGTTTAAGAAAGAGTCTGGCACAGTTGCGGTCTGGGGAAAGCGAAAATTTATCACAAGCTGATATAGAATTAGCGCAGCCAACAACTGTAGTTGAGAAGACTGTATTAGCCCAATCGGATACTTCTGACGATACCAGCAAAGCGAACCTGATATCGAGGTTAAAACAGAAGACACAAACTAGTGCAAGTGTACCAGTACCAGTTACACCAACAGTTATTGCATCTTCGCCTCGAACTGCTTACGAAGTGAAGCCTGGAGATACACTAGCAGCGATCGCCAGCAGATACAACACTTCAGTATCAGAAATAGTTAAGGCAAATAACCTTAATAATCCAAATGAACTGCAAATTAGTCAAAAACTAGTTATTCCTGCTGTTCAAGTTGAAGCAACTGTAGCCACTAAGCCCACTTTTGTAGAGTCCAGCAAAACTCCAAAAGTAGCTACCTCCCCTGTGAATATTGGTAGTGCCAACTCATACCTACCTAGTTCACCATCGCCAACCATTGCCGACAACAGTAGCGTTGCCGTCCCTACACCGGTAACTGTTCAGATTCAGGCAAATAGTGCGACCGAATTAGAAACAGCACCCCCCACTGTTAGCTCTTATGGCGTTGGTGGTGACATTCCAGTGCCACAGGCTTTTGCCGAAATGCAACAGCCTAAAACAGCAGCAAATAGGGTAGCAAGGGGAAACAATAGCAATAATGATCGTTTGCGGGGCTTACAAGCGGAAATCCAGAGGTTACAGCAGAAATATCGCGCTCAACAGTCTGGAAACTTAGTTGTGCCAGCAGCAGCTACCGAAACTAATAATGCTGCGATGCTCACTCCTATTTCTACCCCCAATAATTTCCCCGTACCGAACTCTGCTCCTCGACCGAATAGTGTAGCGATACCAATTCCAGTTCCGACACCGATTCGGGCTAACTATAGCGCTCAACCAATCAAGACCCAATTCCGGACTACTGTACGCCCTAACGAGGCAGTAAACCCTGAGTTCTTGCCTAATCTAGGTTCTGCTAGCCAGTGGACTCCCACTCGCACTCCATCTCCAACAAGAGTTGCAACGCCTGCTGGAAGAATAAATTCCTCTGACTCCTTAGGAAAGATGCGGGGAACCACCGTTTCTCCACAGATACTACCGCCTTTGGCAGCAGTGGATCAATATCTGCCCAGACCCATTGACGAACTCACTCCTCCTCCATCTTCCTCAACCATAGCTTACACATGGCCAGCAAAGGGTACTCTCACCTCTGGTTATGGCTGGCGTTGGGGTAGAATGCACAAAGGAATTGACGTTGCCAACTCCACTGGTACGCCAGTTGTCGCCTCAGCTGAGGGGACAATAGAAAAAGCTGGTTGGAACAAAGGTGGTTACGGCAACCTTGTCGAAATCCGCCATCCTGATGGCAGCACGACTCGCTATGCTCATAACAGCAAAATTCTGGTGCAAGCAGGTCAGCAGGTGAATCAAGGAGAAACAATTGCTTTAATGGGTAGCACTGGTCATAGTACTGGCCCACACACCCACTTTGAAATCCATAAATCAGGCAAGGGTGCTGTTAACCCAATCGCTATGTTACCGGATCGCCTGTAAATCTTGGCTGTCTGTAACTAAATTATTGCCTTGTTAGTTGAGGGAGGTAAACTCCCTCTTTTGCTTTGTATGACCTCAACCAGAATGGAAGTTCTAACAAAATTGCAAAAGGGTCTAGTCTTGAGCAAGGTTGTATGCTACATTAGTAAATGACTTGAATGAATCTGGCTCAGTAGCTCAGTTGGTTAGAGCACGGGACTCATAAGCCTGGGGTCGTTGGTTCAACTCCGACCTGAGCCATTTAAAAATTTATAAGTAATGAGTCGTGAACTATAGCTATTTTTTATAGTCAGCACTCAGAACCTAGCATTATTTAATGTGGCGGATTACTTCGGCAACTGACCAAGCTTGAGCGATCGCACCTCTGGGTGTGTGAGGTAAATCGCCATCAAAAATCTCAGAAATAGAACCAAGACAAGCGTCATATAAGAAATGCTCTAGCAGAGGTTGCCAATCAAAAGGCAGCGATTGTTGCGGGTAAAAACGTTGCCAAGCCCGAATATATGGCCCAATTAGCCAAGCCCAAACAGTGCCTTGATGATAAGCGCGATCGCGTTGCTCTTGATTACCTTCATATCTCCCCTTGTATTCGGGATCTCCTGGATCGAGGCTGCGAAGACCATAGGGGGTGAGTAAGCTGATAGTTGCCAAATCTAGTACTTGACACCCTTGTTGTGCAGAAAAGGCGCAATGGTGGAGCGACAGCGCCAAAACGGCATTGGGACGAACTTGAAAATTCCGGCGATCGTCCGGCTCAATAGTATCGTACAAATAGCCCAACTGAGGATTCCAGAACTTTTGCAGCGAGGTTTTCACGTGTTGCGCTTGTTGAGCATAACGCTGTGCTTGCTTGGTGAGACGCACTGGCTCACCAAAATCAAGTTGGCTCAAGCGCTCTGCCCAATGACTCAGCCAACATAAAGCAGAATACCACAGCGCATTGATTTCCACTGGCTTCCCGTGACGGTGAGTGACGGGGTGTGAATCGATTACCACATCCATCCAAGTGAGGGCTACACCACGAGCATCCCAATTAATTAGCCCATCAGTAGCATCAACTTGGATATGAAAATGTGTCCCACCAACAAATGCTTTGTAGATTTGCTGTACTATGGGGAATTGCTCTGCCAAAAATTCCCAGTCTTGGGTGGCTTCTAAATAAAGTCCTAAAGTTTCAACCCACCACAACGCCGCATCGATACTGTTATAAATTGGTTCACCATTGATATCAGGAAATACATTAGGAATCAAACCTTGGCGACAATAATGCCCAAAAGTCCGCAATACTCCTTTTGCCAAATCAAAGCGCTGGGGAACTAGTGCTAACCCCGGTAAGGCGATTAATGTATTACGTCCCCAGTCATTAAACCAGTGATAACCAGTAATGACTGTGGGGCCTGCAATTGAGGCTCGATAGACGATAAACTGATCGCTTGCTTTGAGTAGTTGTTGCCAGATTGGGGAGTGGGTATTGGGGACTGGGGACTGGGGATTAGGGATTGGGAATTGAGTACTGGAAAACTTTACCCCAATCCCTCCCTCACTCCATCCAAAAATCTGTGAGAGCCTTGCTTGCTCTGCCTCCACGGCTTCTGCAAAGGTTTTGGGGGTGAGAACACCTGACACCGAGTCAGGAAAACCTACTCGTGCTTCTAGAGTCACAGCATCTCCTGGTTGGAGTGTGACTATCAAGTAACCAGGACTATAAAGGTCTTCCTTGTCGCCTAATCCCCGTTTCGTCTCCTCAGACAATCCATAATGCCAATACCAAACTGCATCTGGTTGATAATTTCCTTGTGTCCAGCGCAAGTGCCAAGGTATACCGAAGCGCCCAGAATTGATTGCTTGTAGACAGACTTGCTGTTGCCCTAGCAATTGTGAAAACTTTAATTCTTCACTAGCAGTCTGCTGGTGGTGAAAGTCACGTTCTGCTATCAACAATCGCAACCGTAAAATCGCTGTTTCAGTTCCATCGTAGCGATACTGGATTAAAGTCCTATGGCAAAATTGGGCATGGGCGGCATTGGGCATTGGGCATTGGGCATTAGAGGGGCGGGGTGTGGGGTGCTGAGGAGAGAAATTTTCACCCTGCTCTCTGCTCCCTGCTCCCTTGCTTCTTCCCCAGTCCCCAGTCCCCACCAAGCCATAGGGCATCAGCAATTGTCTGGTTAACTGCCAGTTATCTTGTCCCCAAGTCCATTTTGGAACTGGGTTAGTATCAAAGCAGCGTAGCAGTTTGTAGCCTGTCGGCTCAATCTGACCGTTACCCCAAAAATTTGTCCCCAGTGCCACAACTTTCCCTAATACTTCTAAGCTAGCTTCTAGGTGCGAAAACAACAGAGTCCGCCCAGAGGGTGGATTTGTAGCGGCAAACAGCCAACCATGATAAGTGCGGGTGCGGACACCAGAAACCGTACCACTGGCAAAACTTCCCAAGCCATTGGTGAGCAACCATTCTCTTGTATCTAAATCAGACATTTGCTACTCAAAATCGTTATGAGTATGATATAGTCGTAACAGATCGTAATTAAACTGTGAGAGCGTGGATGGGTGAGTTTTACTTAACCCAAATTCCAACGCTACTAAACCGATAAAGGAGAATTAGGTTAATGTCCCTTACTTACGGAACCGAAGGAAGCCTCCGCGTTGGTCAGCAAGCTCCCGATTTCACAGCAACGGCTGTGGTAGACCAGGAATTTAAGACAATCAAACTTTCCGATTATCGCGGTAAGTATGTCGTCCTGTTTTTCTACCCACTAGACTTTACCTTTGTTTGTCCCACTGAAATCACAGCATTTAGCGATCGCTACGAAGAATTCAAGAAAATCAATACAGAAGTCCTTGGGGCTTCCGTTGACAGTGAATTCTCCCACCTCGCTTGGATTCAAACTGATCGTAAGTCTGGTGGCGTCGGCGACCTAAATTATCCTCTAGTCTCCGACATCAAGAAAGAGATTAGCGCCGCTTACAACGTTCTTGACCCTGCTGCTGGCATTGCCTTGCGTGGTCTGTTCATCATCGATAAAGATGGTATCATACAGCACGCCACCATCAACAACCTAGCTTTTGGTCGCAGCGTTGATGAAACCCTGCGGACATTACAAGCAATTCAGTATGTTCAGTCTCACCCCGATGAAGTTTGCCCAGCTGGTTGGCAACCTGGTGACAAGACAATGAACCCTGACCCAGTGAAGTCTAAAGTTTACTTCTCTGCTGTCTAAATTTCCCTAGCTAGCAAACTCTAATCTGGCCTTTTGGAGTTGAGAGCGAAACCAATGAAAACCACAGATAAACAGAGATATACATTAAAAAATGTCAACCTCCGTATCTATCTGTGGTTTTTTCATAAAATACTTTTTAATTGAATAAGTTTTTGTTAAATTCTTTTTTAAGAATCCAAAATTCAACATTCAAAATCTTATTATGCTTACCTCAACTGATTTTAGCGGCTTATTAAATGAGCGATTTTTTCGTAATTTTTTACCAATTCCAGCGACAAATCAACTCAGATTGGGAGTAGGAACACCAGACTTTCAATTGCCAGATATTACCAACGGAACATTAGTAAAATTGTCTGATTATAAAGGCAAGCAACCAGTGTTAATTGCCTTTACTCGGATCTTTACTGAAAAACAATATTGTCCCTTTTGTTTTCCTCACATTAAAGCTTTAAATGAAAACTACGAACAATTCAAAAATCGCGGCATCGAAGTTTTAATGATTACTAGTACCGATGAACGGCAGAGTCAAATAGTTGTGAAAGATTTAGGCTTAAAAATGCCGTTATTGAGTGATCCTAGCTGTCGAGTATTTCGTACTTATCAAGTAGGACAAGCACTGGGAGCGCCTTTGCCAGCACAGTTTGTATTAGATAAAGATGGAAAACTCCGTTACTGGCATTTATTTTCTTTTTTGGATCACAATGCTAGCGTTGAGACATTGTTAGAACAATTTAATTGAATCTAAGGTAAGAGACGCGATGAATCGCCGTCTCTACAATAATCAATCTTTTGTCTTGGCGGCGATTTATCGTGTCTTTGGGATCTAAAATTTTCATTAAACAACCTTAACCGAACCGTATTGGAGTATAAGGTGTAAGATTGGCAATGTTCCGCCTACTTATAAAGCTGTGAGGTTTTCTAATGCTGACACTTTATCACGCGCCAATTTCTCCCAACTCGCGCCGCGTCTGGATTACTCTGCTGGAAAAAGGACTTGAGTTTGAATTGGTAGAGATAAAACTGAATGGGGAGCAATTTAAACCAGATTTTTTAGCAATTAACCCTTTCCATCACATTCCAGTTTTGGTAGATGATGGCTTTAATGTAGTGGAATCTTTAGCAATTCTGGACTATTTAGAGGCAAAATACCCTACACCTGCGATGTTGCCTAAAGATGCCAAGGATTTAGCGATCGCACGCATGGTACAACTGGTAACAGTGAATGAGCTTTTGCCAGCAACCACCACGTTTTTACCTCAAATATTAGGATTTCCTGGAGCAGATCCAGAAAAAATTGAGCAAGCGAAGCAGAAAATTTCAACAGTGCTGAAGTTTTTTGAAAATTTATTAGATGATCGCCCTTACTTTGGTAGTCAAAACCTCACTCTCACCGAAGTTGTGGCTGGGACTGTAGTACCTTTGATGCCAATGGTAGGCATATCTTTGAGTGAATATCCAAAATTAAAGGCTTGGCGCGATCGCTTAATTGTACGTCCATCGTGGCAAACTACCGAGACTACACCGGAAGCAATGGAAGCTTTTAAGTCTGTCATGGCGGCGAGAATAGCGCAGCAAAATTCAGGGTGAAGTCATCAGCAGTAGAGACGCGAAGCTGCACTTCCTGCTGCTTTACTAATGCGTCCCTACAAATCCAAAATATTCACAGCCTGACTTGGTTCAAATGACTACGGGGATTATAAGTACGTATAGCGCGGATTTTTTCATAATATTCCCGTTCTTGTTGGCTGAGGTCTTTTGGTGGAACGATCGCCACCTTCACCAACTGATCGCCGCGTCCACCCTTGGCGAGAGGCCAACCTTTGCCACGTAAACGCAGAGATTGACCAGAACGCACCCCTGCTGGTAGCTTGACATTAACTGAACCATCGGGAGTGGGTACATCAATAGATGCTCCCAAAGTAGCTTCATCTGGTGTGATTGCCACTTCGCACATCAAGTTATCGCCTTCCATTTGGAAGAACGAGTGCGGCTGAAGTTCAACTTTTAAGTATAAATCCCCACGTTGTTGAGTCATGGGGTTGATTTGACCTTTGCCCCGCACGCGCAGGCGAGTACCAGTTTTAGAACCAGATGGGATGCGGACATCTATTGTTTCGTTACCTAAACTGAACCGCTTTTGCACACCATTAAATGCTTCAGCAAAAGTTAGAGCGATCGCAGCTTCACTATCCTGGTTAGTACCTGCACCTGCATCTTGAAACCCAAAATCGTTAAAGCCGCCAAAACCACTTGGCGCACCTGTAGGATTACGGGGAGAGTAACTTTGTGAGTAACTTTGTCGCCCACCACGAGGAGCAGCACCACCAAAGCGTCCTAGCAACTCATTAATGAACTCATCAAAATTACCGTATTGACTGAAGTCAAAGTTACCCATATCGGCACCAACACCGCCAGATGGGAAACCTTCACCAGCTTGTTTCCAATATTGACCGAATTGGTCGTATTTTTTGCGTTTATCTGCGTCTGATACAACTTCGTAGGCTTCGCTAACTTCTTTGAAGCGTGCTTCTGCCTGTTTGTTGTTTGGGTTGACATCAGGGTGATATTTGCGGGCTAGTTTACGAAAAGCTTGTTTAATTTCCTCTGGACTGGCAGTTTTACTAACTCCCAAAATAGCGTAATAGTCCTTGAAGTCGGTTGCAGCCATCTACCAGCCTCCTATAGAAATTCCCGTTATGTTTTTTTTTAAGATGAGAGACGTTTAATTTGTCTGGTATAGTGCCAAACAAAAGAATCTGATTTTAAATTAACAAAAAATATATAAAATCAAGTGTGGTTCTCGCTCATCAAGCGATCGCAATTTCCGTACTCTGATTTTTCTGATAAGCGGATCAGGTTATCTAGTCCTTCTTCTAGGCTTGGGGGAGCATCCCGGAGTTGGCGGTGCATCCGCAAAATAATTTCTTCTGGAACCCGGCGCGATCGCCTTTTATTACGTGCCAAACACAGCCAAACTGGTGTGTCAACCCAAATTCCCGTAATCTGGCTAAAGCCCAAATTACGAGCTAAAGCAATGACCTCACGACGATGGCGGCGCTGGGCGTTGGTGGCGTCGAAAATAGCTTTATTCTCGGTGGAAATAGCTTGCTGAAATTGCCGCTCAATTTCGCGCCAAATCAGCAGCCACGGCCCCTGAACGGCTTGGGAACCAAATAATTGCCCCCGGATGACATCCGTAGAAATCAGCGACATCTGGGGGCATTCTGCCAGTAATTGTTTTGTCAAAGTTGACTTACCGCTACCTGGAAGACCAATCAACAAAAAAAGTTTAGTCATTTGTCATTTGTCCTTTGTCCTTTGTTCTTTGTTGCTTGTAACTTTTGTTGCTTGTAACTAATGACTAATGACTAATGACTAATGACTAATGACTAAATGATTGTTCCATCGGGAATTACAGCATTTTTCAGCACAACGACGATGCCACTGCGGATGTAGAAACCTTGACCTTCGCGGTCAGCTTCTTGCACGTTATCTTTATTGATAATTTTGACATCGTGACCGATACTGGCGTTTTTATCGATGATCGCACCGCGAATAATCGAGTCAGTACCAATACCTACAGGAATGTCACCTTTTTCTACGTTGCATTGGCGTTCCACAGAAGCTTGGTAAAAATCTGCACCCATGAGCAAAGATTCTTCGATGATGCAGCCAGATTCAATTCGCGATCGCACTCCCAATACTGAATGTTGAATGCGGCAATTTTTCAAAATGCAACCTTCGCCGATAATTGATTCTGTTACGTGGCAATCTAAAAGTTTACTTGGAGGTAAGTAACGAGCGCGGGTATAAATTGGTGCTTTTTCATCGTAGAAACTAAATGGTGGCTGGGGTTGCTGAGTCAGCGCTAAGTTAGCATGATAAAATGCCTCAATTGTTCCAATATCTTCCCAGTAGTCATCAAATAGATAAGCTTGAACATTGTAATCTTTAGAGGCATCAGGAATAATTTCTTTGCCGAAATCAGTTCTTTCTACAGCCTCTCTTAATAACTTGAACAAAACCTCTTTTTTAAAGACATAAATCCCCATTGAGGCAATGTAAGGCTGTTGCTGGGCTTGTTCTTTTGATAATCCCAGTACGCTTGTATCAACGCGCATTTTGATTAAAGCTTCACCTTTGGGTTTTTCGCTAAAGTCAATGATCCTACCGGAGTCATCGATTTTCATCAAACCAAAATCTGAGGCGCGGCGCTCGTCTATGGGGATAACTGAGAGAGTAATATCAGCCCCCGTCTCTCTATGACGTTGGATAAACTGGCGATAGTCCATGCGGTAGAGGTGATCACCAGAGAGGATCAGATATTCCTCTGCATCCCATTCTTCCATTAACCATAGGTACTGACGTACAGCATCCGCAGTCCCTTGGAACCAATTAGGGTTTTCTGGTGTTTGCTGTGCAGCCAACACTTCCACAAACCCCTCATTAAAGCCAGTAAAGTTGTAGGTACGGGCGATATGGCGATTCAGGGAAGCTGAGTTGAATTGTGTCAGGACGTAGATTTTGAATATTTCGGAATTTATGCAATTACTGACAGGGATATCGATTAAGCGGTACTTCCCCGCCACTGGTACTGCCGGTTTAGCGCGGAGTTTGGTTAGTGGGTAAAGTCGAGTACCCGCGCCACCACCAAGAATGATCGATAAAACTTTTTTCACAAAATTTCTCCCAGCTGCCTTTCAACTCTCACTCTCAGTTTAGGACTGTCTGCCACCACAGGTAAGGGGGATCATCTGATTCTTTGGAATGAATTTTACAGAATGCTGGTAGTGTAATAAGTAGAAATATAGAACATTTGTATTCATTGGGATAAAGAATTGGGGCGATCGCAGCGCCAACACCTCCGATAAAAGCTACACCCGACAAATAAACAAAGAATTGTTATCAAACATTGAAACTACCGAAACTTTTCCTCGCACTTACCAAACGCAATTGCTGCGATCGCTTCAAATACTTCACCCAAGATTCCTCTGACAACTGGGAAATAGCATTTGCTGACAGTGTTGCTGTGAAAATATCTTTGCCACTAGTAACATCATTAACGCCCAAACTTTCTAAAACAGCGATCGCAGCAGAATCTAAAATTGGTTCAGTATGGATGAAAACCCCTAAACTAGTCTCTTCTGGGTCTTGAACATCATTCAGCGCTGTAGCAAGAGCGGCATCTAGTTTCTGATAATTCATCAGCAACTCCTTAGTAAAGAGGGTAGGCATAAAATTGCCTACCCTAACCTATCAAATTTATAGGTTATTGTTGCCTATCCTTGTACAGAAATAATATCCACCTTCCTCAGTCTAATTACAGATTTAAAGCGTTAATCACTCCATAACCCCATTTGTCATCAAATGTGCCTGGGGGTTTTCCGGGAATGGCACTATTTTTACGTAGCAAGTCTTTTACAGTAGCCGGATCGAGTTTGGGATCGCGCTGCAACAGCAGTGCCACTAACCCACTAACAAATGGTGTCGCCATACTCGTACCAGCCTGCACCACAAACTTGGAATTAATCATCGATGAGCGGTCAAAATTTGCATCGGCGGAAAGCGTAGAAATAATCATTGCTCCTGGTGCTGCTACATCGGGCTTTTGTCCATCATTCCGTAGTGGGCCTTCACTACTAAATTCCGAAATAGTATGTAATTCTAAGCCCATTTCTCGCACTTGGTTATCAATATCTGTATATCTGGTTTTAGTTGTATAGGCGGCAACTGTAATTGCACTGCTGGCGGCTCCTGGTGAACCAATTTTTACCGCATCCTTCACGCTTTTACCTGTGAAAAACACTGACGAAGTGTCATCTAGTGTCCACACATCTAAACGTGCATCAGTTGAAGAAGTGTTGCGGACTCGTAGCTGCCAAACACCTCCCATTACTTGCGAGGGGCCAATACCGCGTATTTGCACAAAGAAATTATGGTCGCTGTTGGCTTGATCTGGCCCTGGTGTCGCTAATTGTACCCGTGCATCTGGTAACTGATAATCTTGGGCGGCATTACCGTCAGCAATGATTTTTTGGAAGGGGGTGACAAAACCGTTAGGACTCCGCACAGACACTTCCAATTCGCTGTCTTTGGCATACCAAGCATTTAACCAAACTATGCCTACTTGATTCAAAGGAACATTAAAGCGGATACCACGGGTGCGTCCACTGGGTATCGTCGCTTGTCCATGAATGTTATCGTTTCCTTCATTACCCGCAGCACAGCAAACAATTTTTCCAGGGCCAGTTTCAGCGTCAATGACTTTTGAGAGTGAATCACTACCGTCATGGGCATCAGCATGTCCACCCAAGCTAAGATTTACTACTGCTGGGCGTCCCAACTCTCTAGCAATTCGGAAAATGTAGCGGACGCCATCAGCAATGTGGGCATCCTGTAAATCTGACCTGACGACAACTAATTCCGCTTCTGGTGCTACACCGCCATAGCTAGCATCAGCACCGGCGGCAATTCCAGCAACGTGAGTACCATGACCGCTAGTATCCTGAGAAACTGTCAGTTGCGCTCCCGTAAATTCAGCCCCATAGCCGCCCTCTGTGACTCCTGGGCCTGGCAGTGTTTGATCCCAAATATGTAAAATTCGTCCAGCAAATGCGGGGTGTTTCGGATCAATGCCACTGTCTATAATGCCGATGATTACTCCTTTACCAGTCAATCCAGTTTGATTTTTGAACTCCGGTAGTTTGACTTTTTCTAGTGCAGTGTCCATCCTCAAATGAAGTTTGCGTGATGGCTTAATTCGCTGAATCACATCTTCTTCAGATAAGACATCTAAACTATCTAATGGTAAAAAAGCTGTTCGCACACTTCCAGAATTTTGATTGACTTCTATATTATATTGTGATAAGTAACTTAAGTCTGCATCAGGGTCGCAGTAGATAAAAACGACGCTCTTAGTGGGTTTGACTGGACTTTTGTGGGCAATGATGCCGAGCGATCGCTTGTGTGTAACTAAAGCTTGATTTCCTTCATGTTGATAGTCTTGAAATGCCAACAGTAGACCGGGAGAAAGTTTTTCGTGTCTCATTGTTACCTCAAATTAAATTTATTTACTGAAAGCAAAGTAGTGATTTTAGTAAGATCAGCCGCTCTAGATCGTAGTTTTTTAGCCTTGATGGCTTGATTATTTGATGCGACTATAGTTATCTATTTTTTTTCATAGATAACATCAAATAAGCTTAGGAGGCGGTAAGTTCTTCCTAAGAGGATGTTTGAAAAGTCCTCTTGTCGGTATCAAAAATTTTAGATCCCCCTAAATCCCCCTTCAAAAGGGGGACTTTGATTCCGGTTCCCCCCTTAAAAAGGGGGGTTAGGGGGGATCTAAAGTGCCTAAAGTCACAGCGAAATACTTTTCAAACAACCTCTAAGACAATTGCTAAAATAACTCATATTCCTGAATTATGTCTCCTTGATAGTGGTTTGCTGTAGCTCATGAGACATCTTTGAGCAGCTGCATCTAAGAATTACCCAAAACTGGGGTAACAGGTAATTTTTATGAAGCTATTAAACTAATCCACTGTCTGCCTAAATAATTACGGACAAAGTGAAGAAAATAAAAAGGGGCATGGGGCATGGAAAATGGGGAATGGGAGGTGCAGTATGTCAGTTATTTTCCTAATGACAAATGACAAATGACAAATGACAAATTACAGATTCTCTATCATAAGTAAGAGCCATAAAGAAGCTAATATTTGCAACGATCGCTTCTGAACGTACAAAGAGTTATTCATGCAAATTCAAACACCAGACTGGGTGAAGCACGCTGTTTTCTACCAAATCTTCCCAGATCGCTTTGCCAGAAGCAAAAAGCCACGCAAACGGCTGTTGCACGAAGCCCGTTGGGAAGATTGGGACGCTATGCCAACTCTCCAGGGTTATAAAGGCGGCGATTTATGGGGGATCATGGAGGGTTTAGACTACATCCAGGATTTGGGGGTTAACGCGATTTACTTCACACCCATTTTTCAATCCGCCAGCAATCATCGCTATCATACCCACGATTATTACCAAGTTGACCCGATGTTAGGGGGCAACGAAGCTTTTAAAGAATTGCTCGATGCAGCCCATCAACGGAATATCAAAGTCGTTCTGGATGGGGTGTTTAACCATTCCAGCCGGGGGTTTTTCTTTTTCCATGACGTTTTAGAGAATGGGCCCCATTCCCCTTGGGTAAATTGGTTCAAAATTGAAGGCTGGCCTTTAGCACCGTACACTGGTGATTTACCTGCCAATTACGGGGGTTGGGCTGGAAATCGTGCTTTACCAGAATTTAACCACGACAATCCAGAAGTGCGGGAATACATTATGGAGATTGCCGAATATTGGATTAAATTCGGCATCGACGGTTGGCGGTTAGATGTACCATTTGAAATAAAAACTCCTGGTTTTTGGCAGGAATTTCGCGATCGCACTAAAGCCATCAATCCCGAAGCTTACATTGTGGGCGAAGTGTGGGGAGATTCCCGCCAGTGGTTGGATGGGACACAATTTGACGGGGTGATGAATTATCTATTTACCGGGCCAACAATTGCCTTTACAGCTGGCGATCGCGTAGTCTTAGAACAAGTCCAAAGCCGTGACTATCAACCTTATCCACCCTTATTTGCCGCCGAGTACGCCACCAAGATTCAGGAAGTACTGCAACTTTACCCGTGGGAAATTCAGCTAACTCAACTCAATTTACTCGCTAGTCACGATACAGCCCGATTGATGACCATTGCAGGCGACGATATAGCCAGTGTGGAATTGTCAACTCTACTGCTACTCACCTTTCCTGGTGCCCCTAGTATTTACTATGGTGATGAAGTTGGTTTACCTGGTGGCATAGATCCCGACTCGCGCCGTGGCTTTCCTTTAGAGAGTAAATGGAATCAAGAAATTTTCAATACTCACCGTCAATTAATTGCCCTCCGCCACACTTACACAGCCTTGCGTACAGGTGATTACCAAGTCCTCTATGCTCAAGGACAACTTTATATCTTTGCGCGAACTTTGGGAACAGAGGAGTTGATAATTGCCGTCAACGCTGGCACAAGTTCGGCAACAGCAAATGCAGATATCGCCAGTTTGCGTACTCAACCCAACAAACTGTTATATGGCACTGCTGAAGTTGAGTGGAATAGTCAAGGAGAAACTCAGCAGTTGTCGTTGACTGTTCCTGCACGCAGTGGGTGCATCCTGGGGACTGAGGACTGAGGATTGGGGACTGGGGACTGGGGACTGGGAACTGGGAAAGAAGCAGGGTGAAAATTCCTCTCCTCAGCACCAATGCCCAATACCCAATACCCAATACCCAATACCCCTACTTCCCTGCTACCATTGCAGGCATCAACACCGCATCAATAATATGGATCACGCCATTGTCTGTCAGAATATCTGTTTTGAGGACATTGGCGTTATTCACCTTAAATTTACCGTCGGCAGATTCAATCGCTACAATTGATCCCTCAAGCGTCTCTGCCTCATTAATCTGTACCAAGTCATCAGACCGAACATCCCCGCTAACGATATGATACGCCACAATTTTCTTTAGCTTGGGGATATCTTGTAGTAGCGAATCTAAAGTTCCCTTTGGCAGCTTGGCAAAGGCTTCGTCAGTTGGTGCAAATAGTGTGAAAGAACCAGGACTTTTCAAAATTTCTATGAGATTTGCAGCTTTAGCAGCCTTCACCAGGGTATTCAAGTTTCCCGCGTTGACAGCAGTTTCCACAAGGTCAGCCATAAGGATGTGTGACTTTAGTCAGGTAATATTATTTATAAGTAATTTATAGTGACAAAAACACTCTCAACCTCTATCAAGAGAGAGGTTGCTAGCAATTAAACACACAGCAGTAGATTTATCAGTACTGCTACACTGGGGAATGACCCCAAAAACCACTGATTATGCTAAAGCGTTCTAAGTTCGAGACAACTCAATCTCAGATTATGCACCGTTCTGAGGATCTGATTAGTGCAGCCTCAAATCGTTACCGCATTACGGTTCAGGTGGCAAATCGTGCTAAACGTCGGCGTTATGAAGACTTTGAGAGTAACGAAGATGCGATGATGAAGCCAGTGCTAAGGGCAATTATTGAAATGTCCGATGAGTTGACTCAGCCAGAAATTATCGGCGAACTATAGAAATAGTTCTGAGTTGAGAGTGCTGTTAGCGAATAGCTAGGGTTGAGCCAGTGCTGAGTGAAAATGCAGTGAGATAGCACTCTCATTTCAAAATATCGTTTTATGAAAAAGAAAAAACTTCTACCTAGATCAATACTCTCAAAACTTGGAACTCCGCATTCACTACTCTTTGCCTTAATGGTAGTAGGTGTAATCCTTTTGGGTTCAGGAACGGGCAAATCAATCCATAGAAATTTATTTAGTATCCAACCTGCATACGCGCAGAGAATCACTCCTAGCGATGTTTGGCAGGTGGTATATCAGCAATTGCCAGATTTCCCACGGGAAAATAAGTATATCAGCAAAGAAAATGGGAAAGTTGCCGAAAACAACACCCTGGTAAATCGCCTGATTAGATATCATATTTATACCAAAGGGCGGGCCCCAATTTATCGGTTGGATTGGAAGCTGACTTTAGCTGATTACCTGGGTGCGAATGAAATTATGTATGATGCTAGCTATCCAGGGAATGATTCACTGCGGGAAAATCCTCTAGAAGGCGATCGCAAAACCATCACAAGTCTCACTCGCAGCCAGCGAGATGCTCTAATACAAGTATTAGTGAATATATTTAATCCTACTGCCCAAAATACCCTATCTCCTAGCCCCAATATCGCACCGAGTCCTAGTAGATCAACTACCCCACAGCCATCCCAAGGGGGAGGTGCCGACTTACTAAGATAACGAGAGAGTTATTAATTCCTAACTTTTTATGGAACGCGTTGTCAAAAGCGGATTTGGTTGGCGTATTGGGTGGAACCCTGATGCATTTGAATTTAAAGGTTTAGTCGGTACAGATGATTGGGCAATTGAGTTAAGCGAAGCTGAATTGAATGATTTTTGCCGTCTATTAGCCCAGCTAGCAGACACCATGAAGCAACTCGCAACTGAATTAATGGAAGAGGAAAAAATTGCTTGTGAAGCCGAAAGCGATTTATTATGGATGGAGGTAGAAGGCTTTCCTCATGCTTACAGTTTGCGCTTCATCTTGAATACAGGGCGATGTGTAGAGGGTAAATGGGATGCTTCTGCTGTTCCAGATTTACTGCAAGCTACTGGGATGCTGAAGGTTTTTTAAATTTACCTCTTGATTATCCTGGAGTTTTGCTATATGATAGTAATTCTGACCGGGGCGTAGCGCAGCTTGGTAGCGCGCCACTTTGGGGTAGTGGAGGTCGTGGGTTCGAATCCCGCCGCTCCGATTGATGATAAGCCATACCTGCTAGTCTTTTTAAAAGAACTGGCGGGTTTTTTCATGGCTTTTTAGCTGAAAAACTTGATATAACCATACCAATTACTTGCTACACAAAATATAACATCCTTCATTTACCTTATAGGTTACTTTTTTTTAGCCACTCCAACAACAGCGATCGCGTTGAAGGGGGCAGGAGGCAGGAGGCAGGAGGCAGGAGGCAGGGGGCAGCAGGCAGGAGGCAGGGGCAGCAGGCAGGAGGTTTTTTCACTTATGGGATTCAAACCCCTCCTGAAAAAGAGCCACAAAACAATAAAATTTGGAGTTCTTGTCTTAAACCCAAGACCCTATGGTCGCTGGCTGTTACAGATAGCGCAGCGGTAGCTCAGGAGAGGAGCGTCGGGCAGTTTTCCTCCTGCCTTCCGCGATAACCATAACTTACTCATACGCTAGAACGCCCAAGATGCTCCTTTGGCACAAGCTAGTACTGGAAAAGCACCACAGATAAAGCAGGTGATCGAGTAAGATTAGTGGTGCGATCGCAAATGTATTTATCTGAACTTGAGGTAGTTGTAAGTTCTGTGGGGCGTACCCATGTCTGCAAACTATCTTCTAATAATTCTGCTTTCACCGCTGGGCTTCTGGAATAACATCTGAAGAGAGAGGTTGTCACCACGATTTGTGTAATTCAGTAAAAATAGCAAATAACGGGGAAACGGCTAGAAAAAACAGTGTAGAAACTACAAACAATAGTTGAAGGTCGAAGTTTCGTCAATTATCTGGGAATCCAGATTGATGCCCTCTAAATAGGCTAAAACCCACATTAGGATAGACTTAGAAACAAAGGTATAATTTTCTCTACGAGGAGCAATATAGCAATAGTAAAAGTAAATGGTCAATAAAAAATGGGCTGTCAAACGACTGACAGTAAATCTCACGTCAACAGAAGCGCAGAAACTAGAAGAATACTGTGCAAAAACAGGAAGACCCGCTACTGATGTGATTCGGGAATTGCTGCGTTCTTTAGAGGTTCAGAATGCGGAAGTATCTGAAAAGTCACCATATTCTGAAGTTTCAGAATTAGCTAGGCTTCAAAAATGAGTCAAGATGAATATTCTGGACGGTCGTTTTTTTGATTACGCGAAATCTTGGCAAAATTATGACCAAATCGAGTTGTCTGTTCCAATCTGGCATTCAATAATCCATCCATCTTGGTTTGTAATATAGTTAGGCATTCCTGTTCCTACGCAAGTAAGTTCAGGAATCAAATCGGATTCCTATACATATATCAATAATTTGGCTTAGTTGCTTAGTCCGTTATAACTACTGAATTTTTGATACGATAATACCAATAAATACGGCAAGACCTAGCGCTCTCCGAAAATAATTAACGCCTTGAAATAATTCCAGCCACGCCCAAGTAAATAAGGAGCCATTTGCCAGTACTTCTAATACTGTATTAATTTTGCCACTTGTAACAATTAGAGCTAGTAAACTAGATACTACCCAAACAATAAGCGGTAAATTTGGCATCTGTGCCAAAACAATATTGCCATTGCTGTCACGGAAGGTTTTATCAACTAATGTATTTTCCATTATTTAAACTTGCCACTGAGCTAAAGGTTATTAATCTAAAAAAATTACCGGATGGCTTATTGAGCAGAGGATGTTTTAAAAGTCATCTCATCAGTAGTAAAACTTATATATCCCTCAATTCCCCGTAAATTTGATTCCGTTACCCTTTTTGAAGGATTTCTCAGAGGGATCAATAAGTTCCTGAAATCACAGTTAACCACTTTTCAAACAGCTTCTAATAATTTTAGATTATTTAATAACATTAAAACATTTAAGCAAGTCTATTTCCAAGCATCTAATTGCTGAGATTCGAGCGGTAAAGCATATTCATATATGACTATATCGAGAGGCATAGTCACACGAAAACTGCCAATATATTTGTTATCGCATTAATGCACGTTGGAGCAATTGTATCAAATATAGGAATCCGCTTTGATTTCTGAACGAATTTGCGTAGACAGGCAATAG
>NZ_JAWJTF010000014.1:64643-79713 GCF_048836525.1 Nostoc sp. CALU 546 | reverse complement strand
GAATAGGCAATAGGCAATAGGCAATAGGCAACAGGAAAGAAGGCTTCTTAGTTGTAGTGAGTTTTTTCAGAAATCAAATATGAGTCCTATAGGTAGGGCATATTTCGGTTAAAGGGAAAAGGGTAAAGGATGTATTTACAACCTTTACCCCTTACCCCAAAACCAATTCCCAGATCATAAGGAAAGTGAAGAGTACTTATCCGAACCGTATTGGCATATACTCTACTACTTTTGTAGTTTAATCTGCACCTTCAATTGGTGCAAAACCTTGGCGCTGAATATTTTCTGTCACCGCGCGTGGTTCGAGGAATTGCAGAAGGTAATCGGGGCCGCCGGCTTTAGAACCTACTCCAGAAAGTTTGAATCCACCAAAGGGTTGCCGTCCAACGATCGCTCCGGTAATATTACGGTTAATGTACAAATTACCGACTTCAAATTCTGTCTGCGCCTGCTGAATATGCGAAGGTGTTCTCGAATAAAGTCCGCCAGTCAAAGCGTAGTTTGTACCATTGGCTACTGCTAACGCTTCCTGAAAATCTTTCACCCGAATTACCGCCAGCACAGGGCCAAAAATTTCTTGCTGGGAAATTACTGCATTTGGCGATACTTCACTAAAGATGACAGGGCCGATAAAATATCCTTGTTCGGGTGCTGGTAACTCCAAAGCTAATTGTGCTTCTGCCTTACCCTTCTCAATATACTCGCGGATGCGATCGCGGGCATTAGCATCAATTACTGGGCCAACTTGGGTACTCGGTAACTCTGCTTCCCCAATATTCAAGGATTTTGTCGCTTCTACCAATCGCTGCACAAAGACATCATAAATTGGTTCCAGCACAATTACCCTAGAGGCGGCAGAACATTTTTGGCCGCTGTAACCAAATGCCGATTGCACAACCCCTACAACAGCTTGATCTAAATCAGCACTTTCATCGACAATAATGGCATTCTTGCCACCCATTTCAGCAATCACCCGTTTCATGTGCTTTTGTCCGGGTTTCAAAGTCGCCGCTTCTGCGTAAATTCGACAGCCGACTTCCTGGGAACCTGTAAAAGCAATTACATGAGTATCTGGATGATTTACCAAATAAGCGCCGACTTGCGAACCTTTGCCAGGTACGTATTGAAATACACCTTTGGGGAAACCAGCCTCGATTAAGATTTCTGTGAGTTTTGCTGTAATTACAGAAGATGTTTCCGCAGGTTTAAGGAGAGTACAATTCCCGGAAACCAAAGCTGCAACAGTCATACCACAAGCGATCGCTAGCGGGAAATTCCAGGGAGAAATTACTACAGCAATTCCCCGTGGCTGGTAAATATAACGATTAGTTTCACCAGGAATGTCATAATTCACACCTTTATCTAGCCGTTCAATCTCATCAGCGTAGTATCGGCAGAAATCTATCGCTTCCGAAACCTCGCCATCAGCTTCCTTAACTGGTTTCCCAACTTCCAAAACTATCCAAGCTGAAAATTCGGCGCGGCGGAGTTCCATCAAATCACCCGCTTTCCGCAAAATATCAGCGCGTTGTTTAGCTGGTGTTCTCCTCCATCCAGGAAACGCCGCTTTAGCAGCTTGCATCGCCTGTTCGGCCTGTTCAACGCTAATCAACCCAACTTTACCGATTACTTCACTGAAATTAGAAGGATTGAGAGAATCAACATATTCCGGTGTATTGACATATTCGCCATTAATCAGCGGCAAATAAGTTTTACCCAACTGTTGACGAACATTTTGGAAAGCTTGCGCCGCTTTCGTTCTCACCTCTTCTTCTGCGTAATCGGTATCAGCAGCGCCGAGGAAATGAGAGTTAGGAGTTAAAGATTTCTCTTCTTTGACAATCGGCGGTGCTAATAATTCCTCAATTGGTCGATTTTCCAGATTTTGCCGTAAAAAAGAACTATTAGCGGTATTTTCCAACAATCGGCGAATTAAATACGCCATTCCAGGTAATAACTCACCGTAGGGACAGTAAACTCTGACTCGATAACCCCTATCAACCAAAGCCTTTGCAACTTTATCACCCATACCGTAGAGGACTTGTAATTCAAAGCGGCGGCGAGGGACATTTAAACTTTCAGCGATGGCAATGGCGCGAGAGTGCGATCGCACATTATGGCTACCAATGGCAGAATACACATATTGATGATTTTCTAACAACAGCTGAGTGATAATTTCAAAGTTAGCATCAGTTGCCGCTTTGTCGTTGTAAACTGGCTGTGGCCAATGCTTCTGCGCTGCTTTGATAGTTTCCTGATCCCAATATGCGCCTTTCACCAAGCGGATTGTCAGGGGATAACCACGTTCTTTCAACCAAGAAATTAGGTCTTTGGTATCTTGCTCACTATCACGCAGATATGCTTGAATTGTCATCCCGATATCTGTGCGTTGCCGAAATTCTTCTTCTAGTAAGAGTTTTTTCAGGATGCTGAGAGTTATATCTTTATAAGCATACTGTTCCATATCAAAATGCACAGCTGCGCCCAACTCTTTAGCACGACGTAAAAGAATCCGAATGCGATCGCTAACTCGCTCCTCACTACCTTTAGCATCCAGAGGATCAAATTGGGAATAAAACGCCGTTAACTTAACAGAAACCTGAACTTTTGGTATTGATTCGCCATCAGCCTCATCAATAGATGGAATAGCTGTCCAATTCTTCGATGCTTCCACCAATTGTTGCATTAATTCTAGATAGCGTTCTAGATAAGACTGCGCTTCGGCTTCAGTAATTACGGCTTCACCGAGTAAGTCGATAGTGAAAGCCATTTTTTCTTTTCGCAGTCGTTCAACTGTTTTGATGACTTGTTTAATATTTTCCCCAGAAATATATTTATGAGCAAGAGTCTCAACTGCTGTCCCAACGGTTGTAGCAGCAACTTGTCCTGGCATCGAGTCGGGATTAGCAAAGTTTAGCATTCCCTTCAAAGCTGCCGGTAATTCTACAGATTCATCGCCTAAATATTCTTGTAAATGTGAGGCAATTTCTGATTTACTATGCAAAGCAGGTAGCGTATCTATAAAGCGAAATAGTTGCACCCGCAATCCAGGATTACTCATCGCCCAAGCTAGTAATTTATCATCCCAGCGCATTTGATCCCGCAGGGAAGAAAAAAACGAACGATTTTCCTGCGTTGCGGCGAGAAGTTGTTTAGCAATTTCTTGGGTTTTAGCTTCGTAGGTGCTTGTTTGTACTTGTAATACCACTGATAATAAACTCCGTTAATCAAGGCAAGGCTTTTTGTATAAACCCTGTGTCTTCTATTTTGACGCTTTCATTTCGCAGTCACCATATTTAGTGGGGAGTAAAGAAGGGAATAGGTTACAGGTTACAGGGTACAGATTATTCCCTATAACCTCTCACCTGTATCCTCTCCCCTAATTCCAATGCCCAATTGAATAACAAGTGTTATCCTTTTGTTGATCTATTTCTAACTTGATTGACAGATGTTGCAACACAAAAGATTAGCTAAGTCATACTAAGAGTGTGAATACTACATTTATGCCTACAGAAAACCTTACGCATATTTTATTTTCTAACTGGCAACACACACTCCAACCCTTTGGCGTTGACCAGGTAGCGGCTGATAAAGCCTTTGATTCTTTGGTTGCAGCTTACTCTACCCCTGGTCGCTACTACCATACACTCAAACACATTGATCACGTCCTCAGCACAATTCAGATTTTACAAGGCTACACCAACAACCTAGCTGCTGTTCAACTAGCTGCCTGGTTCCATGATGTAGTATATAACACTGAAGCTCAAGATAATGAAGAACGAAGCGCAGACTATGCTTTGGAGTTGCTGAGTAATTTGGGTATTCCAGAAAGTATCATAGCTACTGTCACCCGTCTTATTCTGAACACTAAAAACCACCAAGCTGCGGTAGATGATTGTGATAGCCAAGTTTTACTTGACGCAGATTTAGCGATTTTGGCTACTAACCAAGTGGAGTATGGAGAATACACCCATGCCATTCGCCAGGAATATCGCTGGGTGTCAGAGGCAGAGTATATCACAGGTCGTCAGCAGGTTTTAGAACGATTTTTAAAGCGATCGCGTATTTATTTTACGCCTTTAATGTTAGAGTTCGCTGAACCATCTGCCCGTGGCAATATCCAGGCAGAAATTCAATCTTTGTTGTCTCATTAGCTTTATCACTGTTAGTTAGTAGCATGATTTTTTTTCTCTATGAATTAGGGGAGAGCGATTTACCTCTAATTCTGGGAACTCTAAAAATGGCGGTTACTGACAAACATTACTACAATTTTGATGAGAACTCTTCAACAATCACCCTCACTTAGGGCAGTGTTCCAACAAAAAATCGACACCAAAAAATCTACCAAACACCAAGAAATTCATGAAAGATTAGGTGATGGCTTTTTAGGTGGGTTGGGTTCATTCATGTTTGAATTTAAGCAAGCAAAAAATAAATTCAAAGGCAATATGGGGGAATGGGGAGTATCACTACTTTTGCAATCTTTCCCCGATACATGGGTGATATTTAATAATGCTTTAATCCCGACTAACTCAGGCTCTCTAACGGAAATAGACCATTTAATTATCGGTGAAAGTGGTGTTTTTTTAGTAGAGGTCAAAACCTGGAAAGGTTCATTTAGCGCTTATAAAGATAAATGGAAACGGCGTGAAGGTAACAGTTGGGTAGCAGTTGACAATAGTCCGACTTCTCAAAGTATTTACCATGAAAAAATGTTTAGTCAGTGGATTACTTCATTAATGCCTAACCTTCCTAATGGGTTTGTTGCGGCTCCAGTAGTCTTCCCAATTGCTACATGGATAGGAGCAAATGATTGCTCAGTTCCAGTTTTACAAGGTATCCCTGCACTGTTACAGATGATAAATAGTTCTCCTGATTGTTTAACTCCAATGCAAGTGCAGGCAATTGCCCAAGCTGTTGAAAACTTGATACTGCCTACAAACACTAAACCGATTCCTAAGCCCAAACCTGTTAAGCGCCAGAATCCTATAATTTGAGTTTATTAAGTGGGCGAGGGTTAGGCAGAAAACTTGGCCATTGATGTGTACGCAATATACCAATAGTCGCTGCCTTCTCCCTCTGGTATCACTTATAAATTTGCTGGAAATCCCTTAGTTAACGTCTGCCACCGCCACGATGAGGCACTTCAACTTCAGTCTCTTGTAGCTTCCTTTTAGGTGCAAACACTTCTTGATGCTGTTGCTGCTGAATTTTTTCCTGTGCAAACTTTACACGGGTGCGAACTCCCAAATCGGCATCTGTATTGAGCATTTGCTGAAGTTGATTTGTAATCTGCGATGCTTGATCAGGTAAGGTGACTGCTATTGAAGTAGCTAGTGTTTCTAAACTCGTCACTGCTGCATAGCGCACTACCCACTCTGGATCTTGAGAAATTAGTAATAGCGCCTCTAATACCTGAGTCTGAACAGATTCTAGTTTCTCAGGCGGTACTTGATGCCAGCGCAAAGTGCCTAATCCTCTAGCAGCTGCTCGCCGCACACTCAAGGAAAAATCGTTTTTTGCTGCCTCAAACAAGGTATCTAGCGCCCGGACATCGCCAATTCCCGCTAAGGCACGAATAGCCCAAGCTCTAGCACTGTAGTTGTAGTCATCAATTAGTTCCAATAGTGATGGTACTGCGGCTTCCCCGATCGCAATCAGCCCATCTACTGCCGCCACCGCCGCCCCTGGATTGTTGTAGCCCAAAGCTGCAATCAAAGTAGGAACAGATTCCTCTATACCGGCTGCTGCTAACACCTGAACTGCGTCTAATAAGCGATCTGAGGAGTCTGCTTCTTCCACAGCACGAATCAATATTTGGGCAAGGTCACTGTTATTCATAATAATTTTTCATGAGTCATTAGTGGTCAGCCAATTGTAGCTTAAGTTCTCCGTAGTTAACACCATACATAAACCCCCTAGCCCTGATTTTGCAGTTGGGTTGGGGGTTTATGTGTGCTAAACATTTGGTTTAAACGTATTAATGAAAACTCATTATCTAGAGCTTAGGACTACAACAGCGAGTCCATCAAATTCATCACTTTAATCGCACCCGCTGACAAAGTGCTTGCTGTTGTGTGATTAACTTGATGTTCTAGTAATCCTTTAAGAGAGATTAGTTTCAGACTATTTTCGGCAAGTGTCTGTGCGATCGCATCTGCTGCGGGTAGATATCCAATTGCTCCCAAGTCTGCTAACACTGCTCGGCGCAATTGCAATCTTTCACCCGCCAAAGCTTTTACTAACCGTTCTCCATAAACTGGTTCTTGGGTTAATTGATACATTGCTCTCGCAGCAGCATATTGCACCAATTCAATTGGATGCTCTAAGAATGGCTTTACCAAAGGGGTAGACTCAGTTGCCTTCAAGGTTCCCAAGGCTTCTAAAATGGCCTCATAGGGTTGAGATAAATCAGGCTGCTTTGATATCAGCTGCTCTCCCTGCAAGCCTACTTGTAATAGCTTAATCAGGGGGGGAATGCAAACCGGATCGCCCAGCATTTCTAAAGATTGTGCTGCTGCTTCCCGCACATAAAAATCTGAGCAGTCTAAACACGCAATTAAAGGTGAGACTGCCTGGCGATCGCCTAGTTTTCCTAAAGCTCTAGCTGCATTCCGTCGCAGAGGATATCCGCCTTCTGGTGTCCGATCGGCTTCATCCTCTAAAGCTGCGATCAATTTTGTCACCGCAGCTGCTTCACTTATCCGAAACCTACCCAACCACCAAGCAGCATAAAAGCGCAGACCTAAATCTGCACTCTCAAGATTAGCGATCGCTTGCTCTACTGTCAAAGATTCACCATCGCCAGAGTTACCTGTCGGTGACAAATCTTCAAATTTCTGCGGACTGGAATTCATTATGAAGAAGGAGGATCGCTTTGTTCGCTATCTGTTTTAGCTTCAGCATTTAATGGCTGAATGCTGACTATTTTCCCACCCAAGCGAGTAATCCGCTGCATTTCTTGATTCATTCGGTTCTCTGGTACTGTGAAAAACACAGAGGCACTAGAACGAATCGGATAGTTAGTTTTTTCGGTTTCTTCGCTTTGGCGCAGACCCACTACTTCATATCGAAAGTAACGACTACTACTTCTACTACCAATTTGTCCAACCATAAATCACTTCCAAATTTTAAATTTTATGTTTTCAATAGTCATTATTAATGACTATTGACAAATGATCCTAAAGTGGTTTCACACTCGCTATTTTACCACCTTGTTTTACCACTCTCTGGAAGTAACTAGATAGTTCTTCATAAGGTATGATCACCGCTTGATTTACGCGGCGTGTGTTAGGATACCCAGCGCCAAAAACGCCTGCTACTTCAATGCGGTAGAGTCTACCTTCTTTACCAAAAGTTCCTGCACCACCAAAAGTACTGTTGGGGGTAACGCCTTTTTCGGAAGCAACGTATGCAAAACCTGAGGGGCCACCGGAGGGAGGAACAACGATAGATGCACTATTGCGGCCTAGTTCGCTAGCAAGGCGAGAAGATTTCCCTTTAAGTTGGGAGGTATCGCTACTGGCATAGCCGCGATAAAGTTGGAATATCCGGCTAAATCCTACAGTTTTCTGTCCTGTTTGGGTTTGAAAACCGCGATAGTAAGGGACTATATTTTCACCAAAACTAGATTGATACTCTGGTGAATCAATATAAGAATCAATGTCGGCTTCATATCCCTTGTTTTGGTACAAGTCCAAGTGATAAACCACTTCAGACTCATCGTATGGGGCACGTCCCAACAAATGTTTATAGTTCAGTTCGATGACGCGAGTTTGGAAGTTGTCGTAGAAAAACTTGGATTTGTACAGTTCTGATTTAGCTACTTGACGTACAAACTCTTGTACTGTGCTTTTCCCATCGCGCAGGATAGATTCAGCACTTGTGAGGCGGTCAGATGTCAATATGTAGTTGTTGCCCAACACCTGACGATAGACGGCAGCAATTACTTTCTCAATGTCTTCTTTGGTTGCATTAGGACGCAATTCCACAGGAGACTGGTCACTAAAAGGTTCTGTTCCCAGACGGGAAGCTGCTGTTGTAATAGCCATTGGTAATTTTCCTTTTGTAATTAATAGTTGGGGACTGGGGATTAGGGATCGGGCGTTGGGTATTGGGTATTGGGTATTGGTTATCCCCTTCGTCCTCCTTGTCCCCAATTCCTAGTTCCCAGTCTCCAGTCCCCAGTCCCCAATCTCTATTTATACGGCTGTAATGCTAATAACCTTACTGCCCTTGCGATTCAACTGCTGCAATTTACTAGACAGTTGCTCGTAGGGTACGATCAATTCCGCAGTACCACGCCGCACTACTGTTGAGTTCGGGGAAGCTGCTTGTAGCACTCTGATGCGGTATGTTTCTCCACGACCACCTGTAGAGAGTCCTGTTAAGGCTCCGGCGGAGACTGGATAAATGGGTGAAGCTAGATTCTTAGCCACTTCCCAGGTTAGCCGTCCTTGTTTTTGCCCTTGAGCGCGATCGCTATTGGCATAACCCCGATACAGTTGGAACAGTCGGCTAAATCCAACATTTTTTTGTCCTACTTGACTTTTAAAGCCTCGATAGTAGGGGACAATATTTTCGCCAAAACTCTCTTGATATTCTAATGAGTCAATGTAGGAATTAATCTCAGCTTCATAACCTTGTGAGTTGTAAAGCTCAACATGGTACGAAATCTCTGACTCATCTTCCGGGGCACGCCCCAATAAATGCTTATAATTCAACTCGATAAACCGAGTTTGGGAATTGGAGTGGAAAAACTTATCCCGATAGAGTTCCGATTGAGCAATAGCTTGCACAAATCCCCGGACGGAGATTGCACCTTGCTGCAACAGTGATTCTGCACTCTCTAGACGTTCTCCTTCTAGTAGATATGCATTACCCAAAACCTGACGGTAAGCCGCCCGGATAACCACTGCCACATCCGCTTCTGTTCTATCGGGACGTAGTTCTACCAGTGCTGAGTTTTCAAATGCTCCAATCCCTAATCTTGCTGCTTGTCCCAAAGCCGCCATCCTTAACCTCCTCAGTTTTAACTGCAAAACTGAAAACTTTTTAGAAAAATTTTTTTTCTAGTCTTTTAACAGTCTTTTGAAAATAAAACTGCCCGGAGAAGTAAACAACTCATAGAACTTACTTGTCATAAGAGCTGATTTCCTCTCCGGGCTAAAGAACACTCTAGCTTAGAGTATTGATTACATAGTCGATGTAAGAATTGGCTTCAACAGCTGGGTCGCCGCTTAGACCGTGGTTAGCTTTGATGTACTTGAGAGCTTCAATGTACCAGCTAGGAGACAGGTCAAAAGTCCGGTTGATTTCAGCCAAGCCAGAAATCAAGAAATCATCCAAGGGGCCTGTGCCACCAACAACTAAAGCGTATGTGATAATCCGCAAGTAGTAGCCAACATCACGAACACACTTGCCTTTGCCGCGTGCATCAGACGCGAAGTTGGGGCCTTGTTGTTGGGTGGTGTAAGGGAATTTGTTATACACTGCTTGAGCAGCACCTTCGGTCAAACGTTGAGCATTAGCGCTCAATGCTTTTGCTGCTTGTAAGCTAGCTGGTGCTTGGCGGAAGCGACCAAAAGCAACTTGAATTTCGGTGCTGCTGAGGTAGCGACCTTGAGAGTCAGCTGATGCAATTGCTTCAGTTAGAGGTGTTTTTGTCATTTTTGGTATTTCCCTTTTACAAACGTTATGGTTGAAATTTTGTTTTGTCCTATGGATGGACAATTATTTAGTCAACATTCAGCAATGCAAGCTTTGCTTAAGCAACAGCAGCAGCAGCACGATCAAAATAGCTAGCTATTTCAGATGCCAAAGCACTGCAATCGCCTCTGGTGATGTTGTTTGTATCGTTAACAATTGCCAAAGAAGCTGCTTTCAGCTTTTGAATACCAACAGCAACTGAAGCTCCTGGGGTTCCCAATGCTAAGTAGGTTTCGCGCAAGCCATTGAGGGCGCGGTCATCTAGCACGCTGGAATCGCCTGCAAAGATAGCGTAGGTGATATAGCGAAGAATGATGTCCAAGTCTCTGATACAAGCAGCTGCACGACGGCTGGTGTAAGCATTACCACCGGGAGTGATCAATTGGGGTTGTTCTGCCCACAAATCACGAGCCGCAGCAGCAACAAGAGCTGACGCATTGCTGGTAATACGGTTAACAGCATCTGCACGCTTGTTACCATCTTTGACTAGTTCGCTCAATGCATCCAATTGTGCATCGGAGAGATATTCCCCACGTGTATCAGCTTGGGAAACTACTTTTGCAAATGCATCTAAAACCATTGCGTTAAATCTCCTAATTTGCTCGGTTAAGAATAATTGGACTCAAAACTGAATGGTTCAGTTTATTTTCCGATGTCAGCACTGCCTGACGAGTTACGAAAGGTTTAAAACAGACATCCAAGGAATAAGTTTACGATCTCCAGGCTTTCAGATTAAAACTTTTGTTAGAAAACTTCAAACTTCTGCGAACGACTGGAAAACCTGATTAAGATGTTGTTTTTTACTTCCAAGTTCTCTTTATACAATGCTGCCGTATCATTATTTATTACAAATTATTGTTATGTTTGTTAATTTAGTTTACATAACTTCATAGTTCCCCCTCTTTGATCTTTTGACTTTTTTCCGCCCCAAAAGATGGGATAATTTATTTCTGGGAAATCCCTTTCAGAGCGCGTAGGCGTAGCCCGCACTTCTTCACGAGAGGCTGCGCGTAGCTTGCTTCCACGTTCGCGCGGCGTGCCGTAAGCAAGTGGTACGACAAAGCTCAATAGCCACCGCAAGCATCGCAACATTAATCTGTGTAGTATTTGTTACAAAACAAGGCAGAAGGTAAGAAAGTATATTGAAAACAAAAGTTGCTGAGTTTAAAGCTCGTTAAAATAAGTGATTATACTGAGACAATTTGCAAAAGTGTATAAAACGTCCTTGTTTCAATCTGCACCCTTTTAAGGGTGAGTTCCTTCTATCCTCTGCCTCCTGCCTTCTGAATTCCTAGCTTCTGGCAAAGGCACGCATATATGTGTGCGTCTGTATTGCATCTGTGGGTTCAGTGTTCGAGATTAAATAGAGTTAGAGAAGCATGTCACAGCGAATCATTGATTTCGATACCAATGCACCTATTGCGGCAGATGAATATGAGCAAATGGCACGCTTGGCATTGCCCGGTTATGAAGTAATGCATACTTTTGTGCTGGCTTCTTTGCGCTCCTATTTACCGGAAACAGCAAATTTATTAGTTGTCGGTGCTGGTGGGGGGATGGAGTTAGTTCGCTTGGGGCAAGGTAATCCACAGTGGCAGTTTTTGGGTGTTGATCCTTCAGCAAAGATGCTGGCGATCGCACAGCAAAAAATAACTCAACATCAACTATCACAACGGATTAAACTTATTCAAGGATATGTTCAAGATTTACCGAAAAAGGAAAAAGGGGAAGGTGGGGCCCCCTCTGGGGAAAAGCTACGGTGTACACACAAGTAAAAAGAAGATCAATTTCTCGTTGTTCTCTCGTTTATCTCGTTCCTATGCTCTGCATAGGAATGCCTGATTAGAGGCTCTGCCTCTAGTCAGATATTGAGTCAGAGACTCAATGAATGCATTCCCAGTCGGAGACTGGGAACGAGGAAATGCTTATCAAGCTAGGTTTTTAGGACTTGTGTGTACACCGTAGCTGGGAAAAAGGGGAAGGTGGGGATTAAAAGAAGATTTTTAGCGACACGTAGTGCAATCAAAATCAGCGTCCATATTTGAAACAAGAGCTTTTAAGCATGGGGTTCCCTTTCCCCTTTCCCCCTTTCCCCCTTTCCCTTTTTTCATTAGTTCTTACCAAACACACTGCCAAGGGCACGTGCCATATTTTGCGGTTGCATTGCATCCATTGCGGCGGTGGGTTCGTAGCCGCAGTGAACCATACAATCGGCACACTTGGGATTACCACTCTTCTGGCCGTATTGACTCCAGTCAGTTTGTGCCAGTAATTCCTTGAAGGTAGAGTAATAACCTTCGTTCAGCAGATAGCAAGGTTTTTGCCAACCGAGAACGCTATAACTAGGGCTACCCCAAGGCGTACATTCGTAGTCCTTCTCACCAGTGAGAAAATCTAGGAACAGCGGATTGTGATTGAAGTTCCAGTTTTTCTCACCACTTTTGTATGGAGCTAGAATTTCTCGAAAAAGGGCGCGGGTTTGTTCACGGTGGAGAAAATGATCTTGATCTGGTGCCCACTCGTAACTATAGCCGGGAGAAATCATCATCCCGTCAGTATTTAGTGTTTCCAGAAAGTTGAAGAACTCTTGCATATCTTGGGGTTTAGTCCCCTCAAAGATGGTGGTGTTAGTTGTCACACGAAAGCCTTTAGCTTTAGCGGCGCGAATGGCTTTGACAGCAATATCAAAAACACCTTTGCGATCAACACACTGATCGTGCAACTCCCGCATTCCATCTAAATGCACGCTGAAAGTTAGGTAAGGGGAAGGTTGAAACTTATCTAGATTCTTTTCTAACAGCAAACCATTGGTACACAAGTAAATATATTTCTTGCGCTCAATTAAGCCCTGAACAATCTCATCAATCTGGGGATGTAGCAGAGGTTCTCCCCCAGGAATTGAGACAACCGGTGCGCCGCATTCTTCCACTGCGGTAAAGCACTGTTCTGGGGTGAGATTTTGCTTTAAAATTTCCTTGGGATGTTGGATTTTACCACAACCAGTACAAGCGAGATTACACCGAAAAAGAGGTTCCAACATCAATACTAAAGGGAAGCGTTTACGTCCTTTCAAACGCTGGGTAACAAGATACTTCCCGATATCCATAGCTTGTTGTAGATTAACTGCCATTGTTGCGATCGCTCCTCTTTTAAATATAAAAACACCACTTTAGGGGCGCACATCTATGCACCCCTACATATTGCATCCACACGTGAATTGCTATATTTCTCATTGAACGTAACCCTGAGCAACAAACCAATTCACAGCATCTTTGAGTGCCGCTTTCAGCGAAGATTGGGGTAGACCCAACTCTCGAACAGCCTTTGCAGCATCGTAATACATAGGTTGTTTCGCCATCAGCACGCCATCCAATGGCACTGAGGGCAATTTTCCCAAGGGTGCGAGAATCTTTTCATCAACCCAGGCAACGCTAAGGGGCAACCAAGGGGGTACAGTTCGTTGAGGTGCGTTTAGACCGGTGATATCGGCGAGTTGTTCAAGTAGTTGCTTGAGACTGAGGTTTTGATGACCTAAGATATAGCGATCGCCTGATTTACCTCGCTGTAAAGCCAGTAAATGCCCCCATGCCACATCTTGCACATCGATAAAATTTAGACCAGTATCTAAGTAAAAGGGCATTTGCCGTCGTAAAAATCGCAGGATAATATCACCCGTTGGGGTAGGTTTGATATCCAACGAGCCAATGGGGCTGCTGGGATTGACTATAACTACCTCCTGACCTGTAGCAACGGCTTGCATGGCTTCAAGTTCCGCCAGAAACTTAGACTTTTTGTAGTTACCCACCAACTTTTCTAAGGGACTCTGATGTGTTTCATTCACAACCTCCCCAGATGATCCTACCCCAATTGCTGCCACTGAACTGGTGTAGACGGTGCGCTCAATGTTAGCTTTACGAGCTGCTGCCAAAACATTGCGCGTACCCAGGACATTATGACGGTGGAGTAACTCTCGGTCTGTTTGCCACAGAGAATAATGGGCTGCCACATGAAATAGGTATTTACAACCAAGCATCTGTTGCCAGAGATTTGGATCATTCAAATCGCCTTTGACAATTTCCACATCCAAACCGCGTAGATTCTCCAAATTACTGCTTGAGCGTACCAGCGCTTTTACTGCATATCCCTGTTGCAAAAGCAACCTTACCAAGTGAGCGCCAATAAAACCCGTACCCCCTGTGACAAAGACTTGCATCAACTTTCCCCCTGCTCCCCTGCTCCCCTGCTCCCCTGCTTCTGAAATCGGGGAAACCAATCATCTAAAATGGCGTAGACGACTGGCACGACAATTAAACTGAGGATAGTTGAAGTTACGAGTCCACCAGCGATCGCAACAGCCATTGGCGATCGCAATTCCGAACCAGCACCAAAACCCAATGCGATCGGTAGCATTCCTAAGAGGGTGGAGGCTGTGGTCATCATAATTGGTCTGAGGCGCACTGGCCCTGCTCTGAGGATCGCCTCTGTGCGGTCTAAGCCAGATTTACGGAGTTGGTTGATGTAATCTACCAGTAAGATGGCATTTTTGTTTGCTAGTCCCAACAAAAAGACAAAACCAATCAGCGAGATCATGCCAAAGTCACTCTTGGTGAAGAGTAAGGCCAGCATGGCACCGACAATTGATAAGGGTAAAGAAACACCAATAACTACTGGGTCTATCCAGCTTTTGAATAGCAAAATCAGCACCACAACAATACAGAGTGCTGATAATACCAAAGTAGTGCCAAAACTAGCAAATACTTCACCTTGGCGGGCAGAATCTCCTCCCAAGTCTAAAGTTACACCAGCAGGTAAAACTGCTTTGGCTTCCGCTACCAATTGGTCTGTGGCACTACCTAAAGACAAATCTCTACCCAAATTGGCACTTATATAGGCGACCCTTTGATTGTTTAGCCGCTCAATTTGAAAAACTGTACCCTGTGGATTGGTTTCACTTGTTACAGTGACATCAGCAAATCCCGGTAGTTTCTCGATGCGCTCTTTAATTGCCTGGGCAGCTTTGCTAAGGCTTTGGAGATTATCGCCTCGTAATGATGCCTGTAAAGGTTTTTGTCCACCAGTGTCAACAAATTGAATATCTTCCACACTGGTACTCACACCAGGGAGATTAGGCAAAGACGAGCGTAATTGGTCTTGTACTTCCGCAGTCTTGATGTTGCGGTCTTCTTTGAGCTTCACATAAAGCGTACCTTTATTTGGCTCACCTTCACGAGAACCAACAGTAGTAAACACTGTTTCCACTACTGGAGATTTTCTCACCACATCTTCTAGTTTCTTAGCAACCTCTAGGGAATCGTTTAAGGGGTTGGGGATGGGGGATTGGGGTTTGGGGATTGGGGACTGG
>NZ_JAWJTF010000014.1:0-64614 GCF_048836525.1 Nostoc sp. CALU 546 | reverse complement strand
CTGGGGATTGGGGATTGGGGACTGGGGATTGGGGATTAGGGATTGAAATTTCTCCCCTGCTCCCCTGCTCCCCTGCCCCTCTGCCCTCCTGTCCCTCTCCTCTACCAGGAATACTCGGCAAGGGGGCGGTGTAAGTAATATTGAACTCGCCGCGATCTAATTTCGGGATAAATCCTTTGGGAATTAGTAGACTCAGTGCCATACCTGCAATGAAACTAAGTATGGCTAATGCGACAACTGTCTTGCGGTGGTTTAAAGACCAGTGGAGTAAGTTTCTATAAAATCGGGTAAAATTCGCCCAGATGTTTCCTTCCTGGCGGCGTTGGGGATTTGAATTAGCAGGTTTTAACCAATAAGTAGCTAAGGCTGGTGACAGTGTACGGGCAACCAATGTCGAAGCAATCATGGCTGCTGAAACTGTGATTCCAAATGGCTTGAAGAACTGTCCGATGACTCCTCCCATCAAACCAATGGGCAAAAAAACCGCTACTGCTGTAGCAGTTGTGGCGATGACTGTTAAGCCAATTTCATCTGTAGCTGAAAAAGCGGCTTGGCGAGGAGTTTCCCCTTCATCAATGTGCCGCATGATGTTTTCGACATCGATGATCGCATCATCGATGACACTGCCAATAACTAAGGCCAAAGCCAACAATGTAATCGTTTCTAGGTTGAAGCCAAAAATTGCCATGACGATAAACGTCGCCAACAAAGATGTCGGAATCGCCAAGGCAGAGATGAGAGTTGCCCGCCAATTCCATAAAAAAGGAAAAATTACCACTATCGACAAGACAACGGCTTCCATCAGCGCATCGATTGTTGACTGGGTGGCTTGGCGGATATATTCTGCTTGGGTGGCAGCTAAGGTGAGGTTAACATCCTTGAGGGTAGAGCGTAGCCTTTGAACTTCTTTTTCAACTAAACTCACTACTTCTAAGGTGTTAGCGCTACCGCGTTTGATGACTTGAAATGCAAGTGCATCTTGGCCATTAAACCTGACTAATGTTGCGCCACCCTGAGGTAGAGCTGCTGCACTCGCATTCGCTGGATTTACCGGAGGAGTTGCAGTTGCAGCGCCTAGCAATGAAACTTTCAGGACTCCTGGTAGTTTAGCGATCGCACTGACAATTTCATCTTGCGCCAATTTTGTCAAATCTGTGAGATTCCGTGTGGGACTCTCAATGGCATAGCTAATGGCAGCTGACTCGTTTAGATTCAGGGGAATAATTTTGGAAGTTGCTCCTTGAGGTAGAGTCAACTGCTTGAGAGCAGTTTCAACTTCTTTAGTTGATGTTTCTAAATTCGTTCCAACGGCAAAAGATAAGGCAACAGCTGTTTGACTAGGATAAGTAGATGAGCGGATATTCTCCAGTCCTTCTAGGGAACGGAGGCGTTCTTCTAGGGGTTGGGTGAGCTTCGCCTCTGTATCCAGGGCAGTTGCCAGGGGGGCTGTAGCATTTACAACCACCACTGGAAAGGTAATATCTGGAAACAAAGCATACTTAAGAGAACTGAAAGCCAGAATACCAGCTACCGTTACGGCAATCCAAAAACTCACCGTCAGCCACGAAAATTGAATCGCCAATTTGGAGATATTGAAGAGTTCTCGTGCGGATTTTGAGTTACGAAGCTTTACCATCTTGGAAAATTATCGTGTGGGTGACACAATTATTTAGTCATGCTACAGCAATCAGCTTTGGTTTGCGAGTTTTGATCATCACCAAACGGTAATATTACTTATTGTCACTTAAATATGAACCAATATTTAATCGAACTTTAAAGAAGAAGAATTCAGGAGTCAGAATTCAGAATGAAGATGCAGGGTAGCGACGCGGAAAGCGAATACTCGCTTGCCGCCGGCGCTATCCACCAGTCGCACAAAATTCATTCTGTTAGCGGATAGCTAAGGTTTAGCCCATTCTGGCTCCTGACTCCTGAATTCTGTTTCGATGAAATTAGCTCTGTTGAGCATAAAAATTCAGACGCAAACTCAGACTCTCAAGAGCGCTAATGTCTAATTTTCCACTTATCAACACAATTCTGGTGCCTCAAGGAGCAGAATATAAAGCTGTGTGTCGCGGATTAAGCGGCGTTACAGGCTTCATCCCAACAGTAGTAGCCATACCTGTTGGGATGAAGCCTTTGCTTAAATATCTGCAACAATCCCAATTGATAGCTCCAAAATCCAGAGTACTGATTATGGGTATATGTGGCAGCTTGAGCGATCGCCACACTGTTGGTGATATTGTGCTGTATCAAGATTGTATTTATCAGGGGAAACTGCAAGAATGCGATCGCACTTTCACAGCACAATTGCACTCAGCACTCAGCACTCAGCACTCAGCACTAAATTTAGTCAAGTCACTGACAAGCGATCGCGTGATTTGGTCTGCTGCCGAAAAACGTCATTTGGGTGAGACTTTAGCGGCTGATGTTGTTGATATGGAAGGATTTACCGCCCTAGAGTTTTTCAATGCCGCTGGGGTAGACGTAGCAATACTGCGAGTAGTTAGCGATGATTGTCAGCATAATATTCCCGATCTCACACCAGCAATTAATTCTGATGGCTCCCTAAACCCTTTTCCTTTAGCGATGGGAATGCTTCAACAACCCGTTGCTGCTGCTTGGCTGGTTCGAGGTTCATTAACAGCATTAAAGGTGTTAGAGCAAGTTACAAATCTGCTCTTTTCAGGCTATAGCTATAAATAATCTGTTGCGTCTTTGTTATAAAAAATTATTTTTCACCAATTAGATAAGGTTGCAACCCGCAGATTCCTGACTTCTATTAAGAAATCGGGAATCTTGTTTATCACGAATGATTTAGGGCTGGCATATCACATTAAGACAAACTAATAAATATTAATAGCGTAACAATCAATATAATTTTGGTATTGATTGTGAAATCACTTTTGGAATAAGTTTTACAGAAACTTTATCGTTATACATATCAAATAGAAAGCGATATTGGGAAGCATAATATATGACCTGATCAGGGTTGGGTTCCATGAGAGCTAATTCCACTGGATTATTAATCAAAAATCCTCTTTTTTCAGCATAGCTCGGAACTAATTTACCAACTATCAAACAGAATTTATGAAGCTCAATCACAACCTCTACCTGTACTCGTTCCTAGCTAATTTTGGATGGCTCAAGAAAAGTTACACCGCTAAAATTATGTTGGTGGCATTTTTGGGCACTCACGTACCACTTTTGACCTTACTTTTCAGTTTCGTTATCTCAAACTCTTACTCCTTAGAGATGGCAGCGCGAGTTATGATTGTTGCTCTATTGGCGACATTAGCAGGTACAGCTGCCACCCTCTACGCAATACACCACCTCCTCAAACCAGTTATTTTTACATCTGCTGCATTGCAAAACTATCTGAACACCAAAACCCTACCTGAATTGCCTACAGAATTTGCTGATGAAGCTGGTACATTGATGACGGATACCTCACAAACTCTTCACAAATTAGATGAATTAATTCACTACATCAGTAATTATGACGATCTAACTGGATTACCCAATCGTGATTTATTTCGCGATCGCCTCTATCAAACTCTATCTCAACCTGAAAACAACCAGCGCCTTGTCGCTGTCTTTTTGCTGAGTATTGATGATTTCACTGGGATGAGTCATGGGTTGGAACCTCAGACAACAAATTTGTTATTAAGAGCAGTTGCTCAGAGATTATCAACCTGCATGGCACAAACAGATATTCTTGCCCATTTAAGTGGAGATGAATTTGCCATCGCCCGCATAGAAATTGTTTCTTTTGAAAGTGTGATTAAGCTATCTCAGATGATATTAAGTACCATGAGTAAACCTTTTTCTCTAGAGGGGAACTTGATTCATATCACCGCCAGCATCGGCATTACAATCAATGGATTAAATGATCGTAATAGCGTAGATGAGCTATTGCAACAGGCTCATATAGCACTGTATCAATCGAAGCAGCAAAGACGTAGCCAGTACCAATTTTATTCGCCGGAAATTAATGCTCAGTTGCAGGAGCGACTAAGTTTAGAAAATGAATTATATGGTGCGCTTGAGCGTAATGAACTGCTGGTTTATTATCAACCTCTGATTGATTTACACAGCAGACAAATTACAGCGATGGAAGCATTGGTTCGTTGGCAGCATCCTACATTAGGTTTAGTTTCTCCGGCAAAGTTTATTCCGATCGCAGAAGCCAATGGTTTGATCGTGCCAATTGATGAATGGGTTTTGCGAACTGCTTGTGCCCAAAACCGTGCTTGGCAACTTGCTGGATTTACCCCAATTCGGATATCTGTGAATCTGTCAGCTCGACAGTTTGAACAACCGAATCTAGTTGAGATCGTCAGCCAAGTTCTTCAGGAGACTGGACTCTCAGCATCTTGCCTGGAACTGGAAGTGACAGAAAGCTTCTTGATGGCCGACATGGAGCGATCAGTTAAAACTTTAAAAGAATTACGAGAACTGGGTATATGGTTGGCTTTAGACGACTTCGGCACTGGTTATTCTTCCCTCAACTACTTGAAGCGCTTTCCCGTGAATATGCTGAAGATTGATCAGTCATTTGTACAAGATGTCATGTCCAATCCTGATAGCGCCGCCGTCACTGATGCCATTATTGCCCTCGCAAAGAGCCTCCGGTTGAAAATCACGGCAGAGGGTGTGGAAACTCAAGAACAGCTTGACTACCTGAAAATGCAGGGATGTGATGAAGGTCAGGGTTACTACTTCAGTTGTCCTGTGCCCGCTGATATAATTGTCCAGATGTTGCAGAAAAGTTCTCAGCAGATGGAGACAATTGCAGCATAAGTGAATGCTTAAGCCAAAAAATCTCTCCCCTGATAGCGTTTCAGTTGAATTTTGATAATAAATGGTTATCGAACAGAATTCAGGAGTCAGGAGCCAGAATGGGCTAAACGCCCCGCTACCGCTAACAGAATGAATTTTGTGCGACTGGCGGATAGCGCAGCGTATACCCTTCGGGATGCTTCGCTTAGAGCGAGTAATTGAGCGTCTGAATAATCGGCGTTTTTGCACCCCCACCAAATTGGAAATTTGGTGGTCAACAAGACCTGCGCCGGTCTGAATCCCCGACTGATAGCGTTCGCGTTGCGTCTCGTAGAGAAGCGTTAGCGACGCAGGAGCGTCTTGATTCTGACTCCTGAATTCTGACTTCTGAATTCTGACTCCTGAATTCTTCTTCAACAGGGGGAAATGAGGTGAGAAATTCGGCATTCAATGAAGCGAATAAAAGGTCATTTATTTTGAAACGGTGGAAAGCTTTGCAACCATGTGAGCACGAGATGAAACCTCAAGCTTGCGAAACATCCTTTTTAAGGCTTGCTTGACAGAGTTTTCAGTAATCCAAAGTTCAGCACTAATTTCTGCATTAGTTAGTCCTTGAGCCACCAAGGAAGCAATTTGCATTTCACGAGGCGTTAAACGCTTTGTCTGTAATAGTGGTTGTTGCGATTGCGCCATTGCTACCCAAGTAGAAATGTGCAGACAAAGCGCACTCAAATCCGTGAGATTTTGTGAATCAAATGCAGGCATTCCTTGCTGACGCGTCAAACCTACCACACCTACTAACTCACCATTACTGACAATTGGCCCTGCCATGACGTGCCAGTGATCGGTACGAGGACAAATCAATTTCCATGTTTTAGGTTCTACTACCAAAGCTTCATGAACAGGGGCATGGCGTTCTAGCAAGTAGCGTGCAACTGGATTGTATTGCGGTGATAATGCAATTTGCAGTGTTTTTTGAATCTTGCTGTCAATTTGAGAAATTTGGGCAAAGAAAAACAGCCCACATCGTGTAGCTGAAAAATACTCACTCATTTCTGTGGATATATGCGATCGCAATGTCTGTTCATCTTTAGCTTGAGCAATTGCATGAAATAGAGTTTGTAATGCAATCATGATTGGCAAATTGTACCCTTTCGAGGTCTAGGCGCAGTATAACAACCAGACTTATCCTAGCTTTTGTCATTGGTCATTAGTTTTTTGGCCACTCTCTTGCGAGGTATGTACTAACAAACTCTTTATCAATGACCGAATAGCACTAAGAAAAGCCCAAAGGCTTGTGTCGTCTTGTTCCCAGCCTGGAGGCTGGGAATGCATTTAAAGAGGCTCTGCCTCTTGTCAAGCTACTGGAGGCAGAGCCTCCCAGAATGGTTTCCCAGCCTCTAGACTTACGGTGTACACACAAGTCGAAAAAAGATCAATTTCTCATCATTGTTCTCTCGTTTATCTCGTTTATCTCGTTTATCTCGTTCCTATGCTCTGCATAGGAATGCCTGATTAGAGGCTCTGCCTCTAGTCAGATATTGAGTCAGAGACTCAATGAATGCATTCCCAGTCGGAGACTGGGAACGAGGAAATGCTTATCAAGCTAGGTTTTTAGGACTTGTGTGTACACCGTAGGCCTCTAGGCTGGGAACCAGTTAGAGCAAGGGCTGTATCTTTACTTAGTGCCATTTATCAATGACCAATGACTATTTGTTTGCTTTTTTGGATTACTTAACCATGACTGTAAATTCTGGCATTGATGATACACAGATATCCGGGCGCTGGATTCAAATCAGTTTTTTTATCGCAGCAGTGTTTTTCAATCTCTGTTTAGCAACCCAAGTATTCAGTGTTGGAATGGCTTACTTTTACAACTCTGATTGGTGGAATCTACATATTTGGCTCGTGCGAGGATATAGCGGACTCTCGCTAATTTTGTTGGTATGGGTGTTTTTGATTCCCTTTCCCCCAAGAGTCCAGAGCCTTACAGCAAGTATCTCAGTACTGCTGGGACTGCAATTTCTCACAATTCACTTGAAGACTTCTTTTCCTTTAGCAGTGTTTCACCCACTCATCGGCTTTTCCTTATTCTCTATTTCCATAACCTTAGTTCATCGAACATCCCACGTCGTATTTCCCAACCAGAACCAAGAATAAATTACTGAGTAAATATAACTTTCAATTCTTTTCGCACTATTACAGGAGAAATACAAGTGTCTCAATACGCTGATTCATCTTCATCTGTTCTCGTTGATACCCAGTGGCTTGCAAATCATCTCCACGATCCAAATGTCCGTATTATTGAAGTGGATATCAGCCCAAAGCCATACAAAAATGCTCACATACCTGGTGCTGTCTTCTGGAACTTCTTTAGAGATTTACTATTGCCTGATTTGAAGGTGAATTGGTATGCGATCGCTTTTGAGAGGCTAATGGCACGTTCAGGCATCACCAATGACACTACAGTGATTGCCTATGGCAGTTATCCTGGAACCGGAGCCTGGATTTTCTGGTTGTTACAAGTCTTTGGGCATAAAAATGTAAAAGTTTTCAATGGCGGCTATCAGAAATGGAAGTCAGAAAGTCGTCCGCTAGCAACTGAGTTATCCACGTTTTCTGCTACTGATTACCGTGCCAAAGCTACTGATCCTAGTCTGAGAGTATTACATGATGAAGTTAAAGCATCAATTGGTCGAAGCGATTGCGTGTTGTTAGATGTCCGAACACTTCAAGAATACTGTGGTGAGTGGTTTTTCGATCAACCACCAAAAGAAGGTGAACGTACTGGACATATTCCAGGTGCAGTCCATCTTGAGCATATCTTAACTCTCAACGAGGATGGAACTTTTAAATCATTCAACGAATTGAAAAATCTTTATCACAGTAAGGGGATTACGGCTGATAAAGAAGTGTTTCCCTACTGTGCCATCGGCGGGCGTTCTGGATATACCTGGTTTGTCTTAAAGTATTTATTGGGCTATCCGAATGTTCGGAATTACGATGGCTCTTGGAATGAGTGGAGTCGCCTGCCTGATGTAGCGATCGAGAGGTAGTGAGAGTTAGTTGGATGATCCCAATATTACCAATAACCGCACCTTTACAGACGGACACCACTACCGTCACGAAGATTAAAATATCTTAACCTTTCGTTACACTAGAGACATCGAGAAGAACGAAAACGAACTTCTCAAAGCTGAAATCAAAGGTGAACGACATGAATGGCACAATTCGCGTTGGCAATCTCTTCGGAATTCCCTTCTATATCCATCCGTCCTGGTTTTTAGTTCTGGGTTTAGTAACTTGGAGTTATAGCGGTGGACTGGCGGCACAATTTCCCCAATTATCTGCGGGATTAGCTTTGCTACTAGGATTGATGACAGCGCTGATGTTATTTGCCTCTGTCGTCGCCCATGAATTAGGCCACAGTTTCGTTGCTATTCGTCAGGGGATTGATGTCAAATCCATCACACTGTTTATATTTGGCGGTTTGGCGAGTTTAGAAAAAGAGTCGAAAACCCCAGGTGAGGCTTTCTGGGTTGCGATCGCAGGGCCTCTAGTAAGTTTACTATTATGCGGTATCGTTACAGCGATTGGTGTTACTACTACTGCATCAGGGCCGTTAGCTGCAATTCTTGGTGTTTTAGCTTCTGTTAACTTGGCATTAGCTCTATTTAACCTGATTCCTGGCTTACCTTTAGATGGCGGAAATATACTGAAAGCCATCGTTTGGAAAATTACAGGTAATCCTTATAAAGGTGTCACCTTTGCTAGTCGAGTTGGGCAAATCTTTGGTTGGGTAGCAATTCTTTCAGGTATAGTTCCCCTACTATTGTTTGGCAACTTCGGTAACATCTGGAATTTGTTAATTGGCTTCTTCTTGTTGCAAAATGCTGGTAATGCGGCTCAATTTGCCAGAGTGCAAGAAAAACTCACAGGTTTGACAGCCGAAGATGCTGTAACTCATGACAGCCCGATTGTATCTGGTAGTCTTAGCTTAAGAGAATTTGCCGATGAGCGAGTCATCAGTGGGCAAAACTGGCATCGATTCTTAGTGACTGATGATGATGGACAATTAGTAGGTGCGATCGCAGTTGATAATTTACGAAGCATCCCAACAGGAATGTGGTCAGAAACTCAAGTTAAGGAAGTCATGCGACCAATTACTGAATCTACCACAGTTCAATCCGATCAACCTCTGCTGGAAGTCATGCAACTACTCGAACAACAAAAGCTATCTGTACTTCCCGTAATTCGTGAAAATGGCGTTCTAGTTGGAATCTTAGAAAAAGCTGCAATTATCCAGCTACTTCAAAGCCGAACTCAACCTAACCCTGCATAGTTATAGCAGGAGGCAGGAGGTAAAAGTATTACTATTCCTAGCCTTGGGGTTTTCAAAATGTCCTAACCTATGTGGCTACGGCTATATCTCAAAAAAATAACAAACCTTTGTAGAGAAGCGATAAATCAATCGCTTCTCTACATTTTTATCGAACAGAATTCAGAATTCAGAATTCAGGAGTCAGGAGTCAGGACAATACGGTTCGATTAAGGTTTTTTGATGAAAATTCTAGATCCAAAGACGCGATAAATCGCCGTCAATACGAAAGATTGATCCTTGTAGAGACAGCGATTTATCGCGTCTATTGCCTTAACCGAACCCTATTCGGAGTCAGGAGTCGGAATGAATTATATACGACTGGCTGTGCTTCGCAGCTTTAGCGAGTATTTTCGAGTCACGTCTTGATTCTGAATTCTGTTAGCGATAGCGGGGCGTTTAGCCCATTCTGACTCCTGAATTCTTCTTAAATTATAATTTTGACAAAATCTCTGGTAACAACTGACTAGGAACTTTAGATAAAGCTAGATTTTGTCCCTGTATCCCTAATTCATTATGAAAAGCACGAATAGTTTTCACTACATAAGCGAAGGTTGTTTGATAAGCCTCTGGTTGTTTACTTAATCCCTTTAAGGCTTGCAAATGGTTATCTAATGCTATTTCTAAGTGTTGAGAACGTACTGCTTTCTCGCCATTAAAAGACTTATCTATTACTAGCTGATAATGGGCTAGACCCAAATTATTATAAGAGGCAAGCAAATCAAAACTTAAAGAAGTACCGCTAAGAGAGTGAGCTAAAGCTATAGCTTCTTCATAAGCACTGATACATAATTTCAGATACTTTTGCCGTGCCTCTTTAGTTGTCTGAGATAGGTTTGCTAGATGCCAGTAGGCAGTACCCAGATTATTTTGTGTAGCGGCGCAAGCACTAGGAACGTTAGCTGGAGTGCGATACTTGAGAGCATCGCTGTAGACAACTATAGCTCGCTGGAGATTTTGGGCAGGTTGTTCGTATTGTGCCAGATTCCAACAGGCAGTACCGATATTATTTTGAATCATGCCATACTTGAGCGGCTCCTCTTCGGGGTTGTAGTGTACAAGTGCTTCATTGTAAGCTGCGATCGCTTTCTTTAAATGCACAATCGGTTGATTATATTGACCCAGATGCCAATAAGCAGTACCCAAATTGTTCTGGCAAGCGGCATACTTTAATGAATCCATATCGGCTGTACGATAGCTGAGTGCTTCACTGTAAGCTAAAATTGCTTGCTGCCAATTTTCAGATGGGTGAGAAAAACGAGCTAAGTCACCATAAGCCGTCCCCAAATTATTTTGCACACGAGCGTAAGTTTCCAAATGTGTCTGGGGCGAAATCATCTTTAACGCCAACTGATAAAATTCTATTGCCTGGTCTATATAAGTTTGTCCTTCCTCCGAATTGGGTGGTGTACGGTATAACATCCAGTAAAGTGTACCCAAATCATTCAAGATATCTGGGAGTTGCGGTGAGCTTTCGTCATAGCTTATTGCCTCCTGATAGGCAATAATTGCTACCATCAGGTTTTCTAAGGTTGACTCTCCTTGCTCAATCCGAAGACGGTATAAAGTACCCAAGCGATGATAAGCTTCTGCCAGTATCTCCGCCGAAACTTCCTTTTCGTGTAATTTTTCAATCTCCAACAAAATCTGCTGCGGTTGTAAGTAACCCTCAGTATTTTGAGCAGTATTTGTGTTGATTGTTGCGATTACTAGCTCCGTTAACTCGCTGCTAACATAAGATAAAGACGACAGCGATTGATTATTACTCCCACCACCATATCTAGTAGTAGCTTCCTGCTGTTGTGGCGCAACCTTCAATAAATCTGCTGTTGATGGCGAAACTTCCTGAGTTTTATGTATGCCATTCCCTTGTATCTCTGCGGAAAAATCGGAATTACTCTCAAAGTTTAACCCGGTGGTTGCGGTTCTAAGTTCTTCTTGGTTAACTGATTCATCTAAAATCGACTGCTCAATATTTCCTAAATCCAAACTTCCAGAACGTGAAAAACGTTCTGGATAGCCGGAATTCTGAGTTGCTGGTGTGGGTTCTCCAGCAAACACAAATACACCAGTCCGGGAACGCCAAAATTGTGGTGCTGATTGCTTAATAGCAGATAACCAAGGACGCGGTATCCACAACAGCAAGTTAGATTCTAAGAATCGACCGGATTCTTGTGTAGAAAAATATTGTTCGCTTGAGCGGAGATAGTGCAGAAATAACCGCTGTGTCGCAACTGGTTCCTTGGTGAGATGCTCCACGCCTACAATCTGAAATGCTGGTACTGGAAAAGGTCTTCCAGGCGTATCTTTTGATGCCCCAACAATTGGCGGTGGATAGTTAGCCAACCATTGATTAATCTGGACTATGGGATCAGGATCATTTAAATTCAAACGCAACGTGACTAATCTCGGATAAGCTGGAGTGCTATTTTCCTGAGCATTTGATGACTGATATAGCACCTGTCCAACAGGATAAGCCAATGTAGAATGCAAACGGGCTGCTACCTGATTTCTTAAGTGTAAATCATCACATACAGCTAAAAAAAGTTGTCGTCGTAAGCCAAGACTTAGGGCAAGTTTCAGGCGGTGGTATACTTGCCGATTCCAAGTAGAATTATTGTTGTGTACAGTATCATTCACGCTCATAGCGGCTAAAGAGCCAAAACACAGTATATATCACCTTTCTGGGTGCATCCAAGCGGGCTAAACTCATAATAAAAATTATTTTTAAGTAGATATTGTGCTGCTCAGGATAAACTGAGCCTTCAGGTCTACATAAATAATAAAGTATGCAATTATACTTTAATTGCTAATTCAATTTTAACAAAAAATAAAACAGGAGTCAGAATACAGAATTCAAAATACTCTACCCATAAAGGGATAGAGTTTTAAGGCGAGAATATTTTAATTTTTTTTCGCGCCACTTGCGGGCAAGGTTTTAAACCAATATTCATTACCCAGTTGAACTCCAATTCAATTCTGAATTCTGACTTCTGAATTCTTCTTATAAAAAAGCAGGCCCCTCTTAAGAACGGAACCTGAAAAACTATAAAAAAGTTGAAATTTTATTAAAGTGGTTATTTTCAACTGCTTTTAGAAACAAAGAAGGCGACTAGAATCAAGCCGACAACCAAAGCTGTAGCAGCGATTCCTAGTAGGATGTAAGTTCGTTTTTGCCCTTCTGTGGGAGGTTCTGCTTGATAAATCTTTGGTTCACGGGCAAAATTATTCAGAAGACCGCCTTCTTCATTCGTATAGGGCATGAATTAATTCCTTTATCTTTATCGTTCATTTAATGTTACATAAATGCTAAATCCGCTCTTAAACTGCTAGATAAATCGTTACATTGGGGACTGGGGACTGGGCATTGATTGGGCATTGGGCATTGAAAAGAGGCAGAGGGGCGGGGTGCGGGGGAAAGAGGGGAAAAAACTCTTTCCCTCCTCCCTTGCTTCTTCCCCATTCCCCATTCCCCATTCCCCATTCCCCATTCCCTAACTAACTAGTAATCGTCCCAGTTAGAGGTGAACTAGGACTGGCGTAATCTTTGATTGGCATTCTGCCAGCAAGGTATGCTAGACGACCGGCAACTGTTGCTAAATTCATAGCACGAGCCATTGCTGCTGGGTTTGGGGAAAGTGCGATCGCACTATTAATCAACAAGGCATCTGCTCCCAATTCCATTGCCTGAGCGGCTTCTGAGGGTGAACCAATACCGGCATCTACCACCACTGGTACACCTGCATTTTCGATAATTATTTGAATATTGGCTGTTGTTTTCAGCCCTTGTCCAGAACCAATCGGCGATGCCAAAGGCATTACCGTAGCACAGCCTACTTCTTCTAAGCGCTTGGCTAACATCGGGTCAGCGTTGATATAAGGCAATACTGCAAAACCTTCTTTGACTAATTGTTCTGCTGCTTGCAGCGTCCCGATTGGATCTGGGAGTAAATACTTAAGGTCTGGTATTACTTCTAACTTGATAAAGTTATTGTCTTCCTGTCCCAACAATTTCGCCATTTCTCGCCCCAAACGCGCCACGCGAATCGCCTCTTCAGCAGTTTGACAACCTGCGGTATTGGGTAACATCCAGATTTTTGTCCAATCTAAGGCTTCAGCTAAACCTTCATGTCCGGGAGCCTTGGTTTGTACCCGTCTTACTGCTACGGTAACAATCTGGCAATCGCTAGCGGCGACGCTTTGCTGCATTTCCTCAATGCTGCGATACTTCCCAGTTCCCGTCATCAAACGAGATTGAAAGGTTTTCCCAGCAATAATTAGTGGTGAGTCTGTAGAGACGCGATTCATCGTGTCTAGGGTACGATGCCCATTGGAGAAATTGGCAGAGTGAGTCAGCATTGGCGTGGAGGTAGATGGCTTGGACTGGAAACGCGAATAGTGAAAATTAGCAAGTAGGGAGTCAGATTTTTGTTCCAAGATGAAATCGGCAATCAATGCGGCGGTTATGGGCGCAAGTAGAATTCCGTTGCGGTAATGACCAGTAGCAAGGGTTAAGTTTTGACAGTGGCTAGTGCCAAGAATGGGCAACTCATCAGGAGTGGCTGGGCGAAATCCCCACCAAAATTCTTGGATGGGATAATGCTTTAGTTGGGGATACAGCCGGATGGCAGCTTGTAGTAATTTTTGAATACCTTCTGGGGTATTGTCGGGGGTAAAGCCAACGTCTTCGCTGGTTGCCCCAAGAACAAGGCGATCGCGTCTTGGTACGATGTAAATATCCTGTCCAAATAAAACCCGCTTTAAGGGCAATTCCGGTACAAATTCCGGTACTCTCACACTCAGCATTTGTCCTTTTCGGGGACGCACAGGTAATGGTAACAATTCATTTGACCAAGCACCTGAAGCTAAAACATAGTGCGCGGCGCGAATTATTCCAGCATTGGTTTGCACGCCAACTACTTGTCCCTGCTGTTGTAAAAATGCTTCTACTGTAATGCCATCTTTGAGTTCAACACCAACAGACTCAGCCGCCGTCCACAATACCTGAGCTAGAGCCTGATTATCAACTTGTGCGTCTTCAGGATACCACCACCCACCAACTATATCTGCTCCCAATCCTGGCTGATATTGATGAATTGCCTCTTTGTTTAACCAGTAAGCCGGGGATGAAGGGGAAAGACTTTCCCCCCTGCTCCCCTGCTCCCCTACTCCCCTGCCCCCCTGCCCCCCTGCCTCCTCAAAAACAGGTGCAAGGATACCACAGGCACGGTAGCCAGTATTTAAGCCGGTCAGTTCTTCTAATTTGCGCGTCCAGTCGGCATATAAAGCACGCGATCGCCAACACAAGGAGCGCATTGCCTCATTAGAGATGTTTTCCGCATCTGGTGCTAACATCCCAGCGGCGGCGTGGGTAGCGGCAGCCTTGAAGTCACGACAAAGCACGGTGACCTGTGTCCCGCGCAGTTTTAGTTCAATGGCGATCGCTAAACCAACAACGCCGCCACCAATAATTACAGTCTCACTAGTCATTAGTCATTAGTCATTAGTCATCTATCATTAGCCATTTATCATTAGTACATAACTAATAACTCATAACTAATAACTCATAACTTATAACTTATAACTCGTAACTAAAGACGGATCTATCTTCATCAGGAATGCTGAGTGCAATTAATTTTATTTTTTACTCAGCACTCGGAACTGGCTTAACCCTAGCTATCCGCTAACAGAACTCAGCGCTGTTCAGTTACCACAAAGCTCGAATTGGTTCATTGCCTTGATTGACATCGTTTGATGGCGTGTCTGTTCCGGAAGTATCTGTGCCGTCTGTTGTATTGTCAGCAGGTGATGTTGAGTCATCAGAAGGATTTTGGGCAACGCTACTCCTGTTGTCAGGTCTTGGGGCTACAATAGTGCGTCTATTTTCGTTTGTTTCGGTTGTTTCAGTTCCTTCAGTTGCAGTTTCCTCATTCTTGCTGCCAGCACTGCTATTAACATTGATATTAGCTGGCAGGACTTGTGATTTCTTGTCACTGGGAGCGTTAGCGCTTTGTACGCCCATAGGAAAGTTGATGCCCAGTAATGTACCAAGCAGAATGGCTAAACCTCCAGCCATTAAAATTAAAGGTGTCCATCTACCCATCTTGTCTTAACTCCTTTTTAACCTTTTGGTGTCCACACTATTCGAGAACCTTGTCCCCAAAATCCATCAAACTTTGTCACTTTCACATCGCCCAAAACTTGAGTTTGACAGGCTAAACGCAAGTCTGTTGTAGGAGAATGGGGAGGAAGCGAACGCCGTGCTCGATCACGCCAATTCGCTGCTGATAGTTTGCCCTCTACCTTAACCGCGCAGGTACCGCAACTGCCAATGCCCCGACAGTTTATTACCTTAGCACCGTCATTGTAGAGTTCAATACCATTTTGCAGCAAAATTTTTCGGAGATTGGTTCCCTGTTCGCACTCAATTGTTTTACCTTGAGCTAGTATCTTAGGCATTTTTAAATTGCCAAACTGGCTTTTTGTTGTATATTGACACATTGCCTTGAAAGTTGTCTCGTCGGTCCCAGTTTTATGACCACAAATTCCTCACCTCAACTTTGGCTCTATGACACTACACTACGGGATGGCACTCAGCGCGAGGGGCTATCGGTATCGATAGAAGATAAGTTACGCATTGCCCGTAGACTTGATCAACTGGGAATTCCCTTCATTGAAGGCGGTTGGCCTGGTGCCAATCCCAAGGATGTACAATTTTTCTGGCAACTTCAAGAAGATCCGCTCAAACAGGCTGAAATTGTTGCTTTTTGTTCGACTCGACGCCCCAATTCCACTGCCGCCACCGAACCGATGCTACAGGATATTTTGGCTGCGGGAACTCGCTGGGTAACGATTTTTGGCAAGTCTTGGGATTTACACGTGACAACCGGACTTAAAACGACATTAGAAGAAAATTTGGCAATGATTCGTGACACTATTGAGTACCTCCGTTCTCAAGGGCGTCGCATTATCTACGATGCCGAACATTGGTTTGATGGCTACAAGCACAATCGAGATTATGCTTTACAGACATTAGAGGCTGCGATCGCATCTGGTGCTGAATGGCTAGTCCTCTGTGATACCAATGGCGGCACTTTACCCCATGAAATTAGCCAAATTGTTCAAGATGTCATCAGGGTAACTGGGGAATGGGGCATGGGGCATAGGGCATGGGGCATGGGGAAAGAATCTACCCAATCACCAATGCCCAATGCCCAATGCCCAATGCCCCAAATTGGAATTCATACTCATAACGATTCGGAAATGGCGGTTGCTAACGCAATAGCCGCCGTGATGGCAGGGGCAAAGATGGTACAGGGTACAATTAACGGATATGGTGAACGTTGCGGTAATGCTAACCTCTGTTCGTTAATTCCCAATTTACAACTGAAGGCGGGTTACAGTTGTATCACAGAAGACCAGCTCACACAACTTACAGAAGCTAGTCGTTTTGTGAGTGAGGTTGTCAACCTTGCACCAGATGAACATGCTCCCTTTGTGGGACGTTCGGCTTTTGCCCACAAGGGCGGTATTCATGTATCAGCAGTGGAACGTAATCCCCTGACTTACGAACACATTCAACCGGAACAAGTCGGAAATCGTCGCCGCATTGTGATTTCTGAACAGTCTGGACTCAGCAATGTTTTAGCCAAAGCCCGCAGTTTTGGCATTGAACTAGATCAACAAAAGGCAGAAGCCAGGGAAATTCTCCAGCGCCTCAAAGATTTGGAGAGTGAAGGATTTCAATTTGAAGCAGCCGAGGCTAGTTTTGTGCTGTTGATGCACGAAGCTTTGGGAGATCGCCAGAAGTTTTTTGAAGTCAAAGGTTTCCAAGTCCACTGTGACTTGATTGAGGGGAAAGAAACTAGCAATGCCCTAGCTACTGTCAAAGTCGCCGTTGAAGGGAAAAATATTTTGGAGGCAGCGGAAGGTAACGGGCCTGTTGCAGCTTTGGATGCAGCTTTACGCAAGGCTTTGGTGAACTTTTATCCCCAAATTGCAACCTTTGATTTGACAGATTACAAAGTACGGATTCTCAACGGACATACGGGCACTGCGGCGAAAACTCGTGTGTTGGTAGAATCGGGCAATGGTCGTCAACGCTGGACGACGGTAGGGGTTTCTACCAATATTTTGGCGGCTTCCTATCAAGCTGTGGTGGAGGGCTTGGAATATGGTTTGTTATTACACTCCCAAGCGGAAGCGGCGGTGAAAGCTTCTAGTTGACAAAAGGGACGTGTAGTGTATTGAAGGAGGCAGAAGGCAGGAGGCAGGAGGCAGGAGGCTCTTATGTTTTACCTCAGTTGGGGATTCAAACCCCTCCTGAAAAAGAGCCACAAAACTAGAATTTTTGGAGTTCTTGTCTTAAACCCTTGCTCCATTAGGTCGCGGGCTGTTACAGATAGCGCAGCGGTAGCTCAGGAAAGGAGCGTCGGGCAGTTTTCCTCTACTCTTGACTGCCCTCTGCCTCCAACATCCTCGATCAAAGTTTGCGTTTTTGGATGAGAAGAGGAAGCGATCGCACATTGGCGATCGCTTTCTCCGATTATTTATCAACAATTGGGTAATCATCAGCCAGATAATTTAACCGTCTAGTACAGCACGGCGGAAATAAACCACCCATTCCCAATCAACAAAACCCTTACGCTGTTTTAATTTTTAATTTTTAATTTTTAATTCCGCCTTGCGGTACTAGCCACCATTTATAACTGCTTTGGGGTTAATCTTTTACACTAGCTGGTATATTATTTCTCTGCAAGTCCCTAATGCTAGTTTTTATCAACCTCAAGATATTGCTAAATTAGTTACCTAAGAACTTCATAACTTTCTACTAAAGTTTTTAGCCGCATATAATTCGGATTACAACATCATTAAATTAGTCTGATTTTTGTGTAAATAATGCATTGATTATCGTCTATTTCAATTAGTAGATGAGTTGAAATATTGACTAGATAAACTATTGATTCAGGGTGAGTTGACCACACCCAATATCAGGCATTTTAAAGGTATGCATCATCCTTTACTATTGATTCTCGTTAAAGTCACTATTTTTTCTCTGATGTTAGCCATAGGGAGCAACCTCTCTTTTGAAAAGATGCTTTCCTTCTGGCGAAAACCTGCTTTAGTATTCCGTGTGCTTCTAGCCGTTATTGTGCTAGTTCCTCTAGTGGTTATTTTCTTGCTGAAGCTGTTTAACTTACCATCAGAAGTGATGATAGGGTTGGCTTTGTTAGCAGCTTCACCAGGTGCGCCTCTAAGCACAAAGCGATCGCAAACGGCTGGAGGCAGGTTATGCTATGCAGCGAGTCTTCAGGTAACCCTGGCAATACTTGCGGTTTTTGTTACTCCCCTCACTTTAGAGATTTTCGCCACTTTATTTAAAAATATTTCGCAAAAGGTGGCAATTTCAGAAGTTGCCCAGCAAGTCATTCTGGTACAGTTATTGCCTGTCAGTCTCGGTCTTTTGATTCAAAAGTTCGCTCCTACATTTGCTAAAAAGATTGCCCAACATTTAACTTTTATTGCTAACGGTGTTTTTTCGGTATTGGTCGTTTTAGCTTGCATCTTAGGGCTTCCGCTGTTTTTCCAAGTTGGGGAATTACCACTCGTTGCGATCGCGATTATGGTGATTGCTTCTTTAGGAATTGGACACGCTTTAGGCAGACTTGATGATGATACGCGGTCTATCTTGGCAATTTTCTGTATTGCTCGCAATTTTGGTTTAGCTTTATTTATCGCTATTTTGAATCATATACAGCAGCAGGTGATTCCGACACTGGTAGCTTATGTAATTTTGGGAGCTTTTGTAGGTCTTCCTTACTCAATCTGGAATAAGCGCAGATTAGCCGGATTGAGTCGGGAAATTAACTCGTTATGAGTCAGCCACTCGTCAACCTAGATAAGGAGTTTAGGTTTATGTCTCTTCGTGAATACAAACCCGGAAATACTTTCCCTGGTGTGATTGGACGGACAGTTGATAAATCCAGTCCTGCTTGGCCAGAACCTTTGCGAGCCAAAGAAGGCACACCAAACGTGCTATTTATCGTCTTCGATGATACGGGCTTTGGCCAATTTGGGAGTTACGGAAGTCCGATCAAAACACCCAACCTAGACACATTAGCCGCCAATGGCTTGCGCTACAACAATCTACACACGACAGCGTTGTGTTCACCCACCCGTTCTTGTCTGCTGACTGGCCGCAATCACCATTCCAACGCCATGTCCTGCATTACAGAAGGTTCTACCGGTTATCCAGGTGGTAATGGGAATATTCCCTTTGAAAATGGGTTTCTCTCGGAGATATTACTACAGAAGGGTTATAACACCTATGCGATCGGGAAGTGGCATTTAACACCCTCAGACCAGCTTTCTGCCGCCGGTCCCTACGATCGCTGGCCTCTCGGTCGCGGTTTTGAACGTTTTTATGGTTTTCTGGGAGGAGAAACCCACCAGTATTATCCCGAATTGGTTTATGATAACCACACCGTCAAGCCAGAAAAGACCCCCGCAGAAGGCTACCATTTAACCGAAGACTTAGCAGATAAAGCAATTAGCTTCATCGCTGATGCCAAGCAGGTTGCCCCCGATAAGCCCTTCTTCATGTATTTCTGTCCTGGTGCGATGCACGCCCCTCATCATGTGCCAAAAGAATGGGCTGATGCCTACGCCGGACAGTTTGATGATGGTTGGGAAGCTTACAGGGAAAAGGTTTTTGCCCGTCAGCAGGAAATGGGTATCGTCCCCGCCGATGCCGAACTCTCCCGCCATGATCCCGATGTCTCTCACTGGGATACTCTCTCAGCAGCAGAAAAACGGCTTTATGCCCGTATGATGGAAGTCTTTGCTGGCTTTTTAACCCATACTGACTACCACATTGGTCGCTTACTCAACTTCCTCAAATCTATCGGCGAGTTCGACAATACTGTAATTATGGTCATCTCGGATAATGGGGCAAGTTCGGAAGGTGGGCCCACTGGTTCGGTTAATGAGAACCTCTTTTTTAACAATGTGCCAGAATCCCTAGAGGAAAATCTCAAGGCACTCGATAAGCTAGGCAGTCCAGAAACCTTCAACCATTATGCGTGGGGCTGGACTTGGGCAGGTAATACGCCTTTTCGTCGTTGGAAACGGGAAACTTATCGGGGTGGAATCAGCGATCCTTTGATCGTCCATTGGACTAAAGGCATTGAGGCAAAAGGCGAAATCCGTACTCAGTATGCCCATGCCATTGACCTAGTACCGACGGTGCTTGACCTACTAAAAATTGAACCACCCACAACTATCAAGGGTGTTACTCAATCCCCCCTTGAAGGTGTAAGCTTCGCCCATACTTTTAATCATACTGACGCACCCACTAAGCATCTTACCCAGTATTTCGAGATGATGGGACATCGCTCTCTTTACTATGATGGCTGGCGGGCGGTTTGTCCTTGGCCTGGTCCATCATTTACAGAAGCAGGGCAGTTTTTTGGTGCGTCAATCTCAGCCCAAACCCTTACAGACTTGGATACCCATCATTGGGAACTGTATCATGTCGCATCAGATTTTGCGGAAAATCACGACATTGCTGCTGACAACCGCTCTAAGCTAATTGAGATGATTGCTACTTGGTATGTAGAGGCGGGTAAATATAATGTGTTACCTGTAGATGGACGTGGTACGCAACGACTGGCAGAAGAACGTCCTCAGATTGCTGTCAATCGTACCCGGTATATTTACTATCCCGATACTCAGGCGATTCCAGCCAATAGTGCCGTCAGAGTGCTAAATCGTCCCCATAGTATTACGGCTGATGTCGAAATTCCCATCGGTGGCGCAGAAGGAGTATTACTTGCTCACGGGGGTAATGATAGTGGCTACTCTTTCTATGTCAAAGATGGCAAACTTCACTGGGTTCATAACTATGTAGCGCGATCGCTCTATCATGTAGAGTCTGTAGAGTCAGTCCCGGAGGGTCGCCATCAGTTGCGCTTTGAGTTTAAAGTGACGGGTCAGCCGGATTTAGCGAAGGGGAAAGGAGCGCCAGGTCGCGCCCAACTTTATATCGATGGGAAATTAGTCGGACAAGCTGATATCCCTGTAACTACTCCCTTAGCACTAGGTCTGACCAGTGGCGTGACTTGTGGGATAGCCCCTGGTGCACCTGTAACACCCGATTATGAACCACCCTTCAAGTTTACAGGCAAGATTTATCGTGCGATCGTGGATGTTAGTGGAGATTTGATTCAAGACACAGAAGCCGAGATGCGTACTGTTATGGCACGACAGTAGGTGGATGCCGTCGCAATACGGTTCAGTTAAAGGGGAAAGGGGAAAGGTTTTAAATACAGCTACCCCTTACCCTTTAACCTTTTCCCAGACCACAAGAAAAGTGAAGAGTGCTTATCCGAACAGTCTTGGATGCCGTCCCTGTCTTATTGGCATTTAGATACCATCTGTGTACTGCTGTTGTGCGAGAATGGCTCAAAAAATCCGTTTTGCCAAAAAAAGTACAAATATTTACATCAAAAATGCAGATTTTTTAATAGCAATCAACTGCAAAAACTGAACTTCATTTTTTTGCGTTGCTCCCTTCTATATCGCGCCAATTAGCAACCCATCTCTTAACTCCAACAGGCTCTCCACCTCCTGTAGAAATATCTCCACCAAAATAAACCCCGTATGGCATCTTTACAGAGGATCGTTTGCTATCACAACTTTCACGAGGAAGATTATAGATATTAATTCCCATGCTTATTGATGGATCTGTTTCGCTTATATCTTCTTTTTGGGCACTATTGGGAGAATACATTGTGATGTTCATGACTACAAATCTTCGCTTTTCATTACAAATTGAATATACTTAAATGACTCAATCCTTTGGAAGTCCCTTTAGAAAATCAGAAACTTCTACTTTGAGTTGGTTAATCTCTACGAGATAGCTATATCTAGAAGATTCCAAAGATGTCATTTCACTTACTATTCTATCAGATTCTAAGGCCTTCTCTCTTGCTTTGTCTATATTGTTAGTAATATAATATGCCACTGCTAAATTGAAGAAGGTTTCGGGTCTTTTATCTCCTAGATCAATTGCTTTTTCATAGTTTTTTATGGATTCTTCATAATCCTGTTTGGCAACTGTATTATCCTCAGTCATTCCTGTGTTCTTAAATTGCCCCCATTGAAAATAAACTTCAGCTAGATTTGCGTAGATTATGTAATCTTTAGCTCCTTGCTCAATTGCTTTTTTGTAGTAATCAATAGCTTTGTCATATTTCCCTTCAAATATCTTGAGATACCCATAGTGAATATAAGTGATAGTAAGCTCTGGAGACAGTTCAATGGCTCTATCAAAATCACGACTAGCTTGCTTGGCATATTCCGAGGAATAATTTAACTTTTGCACCTTCGCTTCCTTACTCAATTCTACATAGGCAAACCCCCGTCGCGCATAGTGTAGTGCCGGATTTTCATCGCTAAGAGCAATAGCTTGACTAATTTTTTCAACTGCCTTTTGATAATGCCCTGTGTTAAGCAAGACTAATCCCCAAGTTGCCCATAGTGCAGCAGGACGATAGCCTAATAAATACGCCCGTTCCAGGTCAAAAGCTGCTTCTATAAAATTCTTTTCTGATGTTCCTAGAGTGTTTCTAATTGTTCCTCGATTGTAGTAAGCAGTAGCAAGGCTATCATTATGCTGTAATGCTATTTCAAGATTTTCCAAGGCTGTAATGAAGTTACCTTGTTCCATGTAAGCTACTGCACGATTATTAAATGCGTCTGCATTATAAGGCACTATTCTGATAGCAAATGTGTTGTCAGAAATAGCTTTTTCATAATAATTTTGAGCGTTGGTATAATGAAATAGGATTTCGTTTTGCAATTTTGTGATTTCATTGGTTGCATTTACAGGTATATCTTCATTTGGCTTTTGTTTTACCAGAACATCTTTCTCTTTCTCCTTCTGTTTTTTCAGGGCATCTTTCAAGTTTCCCTGATCTCTTTCTTGATTTCCCAGAGCAATGTATATCAAACTCCGTCCGATATAAGCCCCAACTTGAAGGTCAATTTTTAAAGAGCGTTCATAAGCCTCTAGAGCATTCTCTAATTTATTGAGCAAATAATATCGTATTCCCAATTGCACCCATCCCTCAGCGGTTGAACGAGTCGGGCGGCTGAATTGCAATTGAGCATAAATTCTACTAACTTGATTTTCAATTACTTCTCTTTGCTGCGGAGTTAAGCTTTCTCCATAACTACCTCTGGTAAAATCAACAACTTCGCCACCGAAATCTATAGAGCGTATTATTTCCTTTGCCCCTCGCTTTGCTTGCTCACGCGTAATATTTTCAAGATTCTTGTAATACTCCTCTATCCGCACATAATTAGGATAATTTGAGTAATCACAAAGACGTTCTAATTCTGTTAAGTTAAATCCTAATCCAACTAAAAGTTTGCTGTAATCCTCTTGAAGTGAAATTTTATTCGGCGTTGCTTTAACGTGAGAACTAATTTCATTTAAAATATCTAATAGCTTGTGTTTCTCATCTATTCGATTTTGTTGAGTTTTATTTGGAATATTTTGACTATAATTATTTCTCCCTTCTTGTTTCACTTCTGCTTCGTATACTTTTAATTTTATTTGGTTGAGTAGAGTATATAACTCGTGATATGTTGTAATTTGAAACGCAATAAATTGTTCAGTTCTTGTTCCTGCTTTCATGTGCAAGATTGCCTGGTCAATCCAATTTATTACTTGCATAGTATCAAATTGGGTAGTTAAAAGCAGTTTGGAAATATCAGCAGTCGCTAAACTTTGAGCATCATCAATTCCCAATTCTTCTAATCGCGCTTGATGCCATTCATTGATACCTAAAATTTTTCTTAAAGGAAGCTCATTATATTGATAAAGTGTTGGATCTCGAAAAGCGCGTTTACCAACAAGAACAATCCAGCGTAAACCTTGTTCTGGGAAAAATCCAATCAGAAAAGCTAATATCTGCCACGGAAGAAGTTTTTCTGCATAATCATTTTTCCGATTGATATTTGATTTATCTTTATCAGGTATCTGTTGTTCAGAAGATGGATTTTGTTGTTGTACGATACTACTGTCAGATACCTTCGCAGTGCTTGAAATAGGGGATAATGATTCCTGGGGCATTTCTGATATCAGATATCCTTGTTCAATTAATAACCCTATTCCAAATGCTATTGCTCCAGAAACTAGAATACGTAGGACGATAGTGGCATAAACTTGAGGTTGTAGGTCAAATGTATTGTAACGACGTATTACAAGCCGAATTCCAAACAAATAAGCTCCTAAGAAAGAATAAAAAATTATTCCTAATTGAGTACTAGTAAGCAAATTTTTAATTGGATTATCTGGTTCTATTTTACTGATATAATAAACTGTCAGAACAAGTGTTGATATTGAAGTAAGTAGAAGTATAAAACTTCCAAACTGAATTGGATCGTAAACTGTTTTATATAGCTGATCAAAATTATTATATTCATCTTCAGTAACCAAGCCTAATAGCTTCAAATCATTTTTAATACGTTCAGCTTGAGTTCGTTCTCTTCTATAAAAAAGATAAGCAAAATATGAAGCAGGAAATATTCCTACTGTTGCTATGATCACAACTAAAAAGCTTATATAAAAGCCACTGTTATTAATATCTAAAATATTCTTATTGGTCAGAGAAAAGATTATTGCAAGGCTCAAGCCAATAGCGTAAAGTGTTGTCAAAAAAACAACTCCGCTATTGTATGCAAAAGTAATAGAGAAAAGTGATAGCTTTTGCATCTTTTTGAAAAAACTGTATATCTTTTTAGGTCGGGAGTTATTTCGTCGAAACTGTGAGTCTGGCATAAATATTATATAGGAATCCGATTTTATTCCTGAACTTATTTGTATAGGGAGGGAACTCTGAACAGCTAAGAAGGAAATAGATATGTAGTGAGTTTTTTCAAAAATAAAATAGGATTTATATGTTGGATTGCAATATATAAAAATGTATTATTTGATACTAGCTATTGCGTAATAGTATATTGAATTTTTTTAAACATTAATATATTACACAAGATGAATTGATAAGATTTCGGAAAAGAGCTTCCCGAATTTCGTAGGTGATTAGGCATGGGTTTTTAGACCACAAAAAAGCCTCAAGTATGGTAATTATTTATTATTAAGTAAAAAATAAAGCTTGCTTTAATAAGCATTTTCCGAAGCTTATCTAAGGAAATCTCGCTTGGGTGAGGTACAAGAACCCCACCCCAACCCCCTCCCCGCAGGCAAAGAGGGGACTATTAGCTCATGTGATTAGGAAACGCTATAAGCTGAAATGGTTTAGCTAAAATTCTTTTTCAAGCAATCGAACTCAATTTAAAAAGGTAAAAGTAATTACTTTTACCTTTCGCCTTTTCCTGATTAGTGCCCGGTGCTGATATGGTTAATTTAGTGGCTGCTGTGCCATAAATGTAAAAATAGCAAACCTATTGCCAATCCATGCTGGCAACTATTGTTACTTTATACCTAAAATGCGTAGGCGCAGCCCGCCGCAGGCATCGCCAATATTCCAATATTTAGGTACAGACCTAGAAATCTAATGCTGCGACAAAAACTTTATCATATACAAGGTTTTAGGAGAAATTTTCCCAGGATTGAGCAACTAATTGGCTCAACCAGCGACGTTGTTGCTGATCCAGCAGTGAATCATCTGCTAGCAACTGAGCGGTTAATTCTTCCAAAGATTGACCTTGAGCGCGGACAATTTTAATAACTCCAGCGATCGCACTAGCAACTAGTTCTTCATCAATCGGCTGTTGTCTTAGGTCAATAATTTCTTGGGGACTGTCTGGAATGGGATAATTCATGGCGTGGGTTTACAGAAATACAAAATGAACAATAAATTTGACAAACTCTTAAAATTTCTTCACTGAATCTTTACGAAGCTAGTTAGGGCGGAGTCTACATTACTTCGTGCCTTAATAAAATCTGTCTTAGTGAGTAGATTGATGGGAGATGTCAGGAAAAGATGAGAGAAATCCTTTATTTAGAAATTCCAACTCCGGATATAGCAACTGTGCGTAGCTGGTTACAAACAGATTTTGAACCCGGAAATGGAGAAAAACTGCTTACCTCAGAAGGCTTTCGCCTCAAAATACCCAGTGCTACTACAACTGCTGGAGTGGCTCTTTCCGAAAACTTACCTGCGGAACTTTCGGTATTTGTCTGGTCGGTGCAACGAACTACCTATCTAAAAGTGTTTCGTTGGGCAGAACAACCCTTTCCCAGTGAGGGAGAAATCCTGCAACGCTTGACTAAAGAAATCAGAAGCCGTTTTCCGCATCATTACCCAGAACCGCCAGCAATTGATTTATCCCAGCAATCGATTTTTGCAGCTCTAGGCTCTGCTTACCCCCTCACCGTCAAGTATTTTCAGAAAATGCCCAACGGTGAATATGATCTAACCCGTGCCTACTGGTGGGAACAACGATGGCGCGAAGGGGTACGGAATCCGCAGCAGCCCCGGCAAGTTGTGTTTTCTAGTCCAGGGGACAGGGGACAGGGGACAGGGGACAGGGAAAAAGGTAATTCTGATACCCAATCCCTAATTACTAATCCCCAGTACGACATCATTTACATTGGTGGCGCACTAGGCGTAATCCATGCAGCACTGATGGCAAAACTGGGATATAAAGTCCTGCTGGTGGAACGAATGCCCTTTGGACGGATGAACCGAGAATGGAATATTTCTCGCGATGAGATTCAAAGCTTGGTTAACCTGGGTTTAGTCACCCCCGCTGAGTTAGAAACCATCATTGCCAGAGAATACAAAGACGGATTCAATAAGTTTTTTGATGCTAATAATCCAGCCAAACTGCGATCGCCCATCCTCCACACACCCACAGTCCTAAATTTAGGTTTAGATTCCGAAAAATGGCTCCAAATGTGTGGGCAAAAACTGCAAGCGGCAGGCGGTGAAATTTGGGATGAAACAGAGTTTATCCGTGCAGATATTGATATATCACAAGTAGTTTTGCAAGTCAAGCACTTGCCCAGTCAGATTGAAAAGCAAGTAAGTGGGCGACTGCTAATAGATGCAATGGGAACTGCGTCTCCCATCGCTTGGCAATTAAATGGTGGTCGTGCCTTTGATAGTGTCTGTCCGACAGTGGGAGCGGTAATTGAGAGCGGATTTGAGCCGGGAGTATGGGATTCCCAATATGGGGACGTTCTTTACAGTCATGGGGATATTTCGCGGGGAAGGCAGTTGATTTGGGAATTGTTTCCCGCAGCAGATGATGAACTGACGATTTATTTATTTCATTACCACGAAGTCAATGCTGAAAATCCCGGTTCTTTGCTAGAGATGTACGAAGACTTTTTCACAATTTTGCCAGAGTATCGCAGGTGCGATATGGACAAATTGGTGTGGAAGAAGCCGACATTTGGGTATATACCAGGGCATTTTAGTCTGGGAAGTCGCGATCGCACAGTTGCCTTTGATCGATTGATTGCGATCGGTGATGCTGCATCACTTCAATCTCCCCTCGTTTTCACTGGTTTTGGTTCCCTAGTTCGCAACTTAGAGCGCTTAACAACGCTGTTGGATACTGCCCTCAAACATGACTTGTTGAGTTTCCGCCACTTGAACCAAATACGCGCTTACCAAAGCAACGTTTCCGTGACTTGGCTATTTTCCAAAGGGATGATGGTTCCCACAGGGAAATTTTTACCACCCCAGCGGATTAACTCTATGCTCAACACCTTTTTTGGGCTGTTAGCAGACGAACCGCCAGAGGTGGCAGATAACTTTATCAAAGATCGGTGTGATTGGTTAACCTTTAACCGCCTAGCACTCAAAGCAGCTAGGAAAAATCCTGCCTTGCTTTTATGGATTTGGGAACTTGCTGGGCCCAGGGATTTGCTCAGATGGCTTGGTAGTTATTTCAACTTTGGTCGTCATGCCCTAGTTAGTGCTTTATTAAGTCCGTGGTTCCCGCACTTCTTGAATCGGGTAGGTTTTTGGCTAGAACCCCGGAATCCAGGCTTGTGGCTGTGGCTGTTGGCGATTAATTATGCGATCGCCACAGGCAAACCGCGATCGCACTCTCAGGTAGTAAAATCCAACCCAGAAGCCATAATTCCGAAGTCAGAAGTCAGAATTAGTCATTAGGCATGGGGTATGGGGCATTACTCACTTGACTCCTAACTCCTAACTCATCAAGTAATAAGTAGTGAGTAATGAGTAAGGAGTAATGAGTTTCATAGTGGATCAGAAATGGGCATTTACTTATTACTTATTACTCCTAACTCCTAACTCTTGGGGCGAAAATTCGGCAGTTCTACAGATGCCAATGACTTACGCCCCTTGGGTGGACGCTGGGGATAAACTACTGGTGAAGGTGACTTGTCATCATTGGTATTATCACCTAATAACTCTGAAGACAAATCACTTGCTGACAATTGCGAAACTTCTGACCAGTAGTCTTCAGTTTCTCCAACAGGCGTCTTGGTGTGAGGTGGAGTGGAGGAAATCGGTAAGTTATTGGCTGGTGAAATCACAGAATCCGTCGTCCAAGAATTAGAGGTAGTTGCAGGGGAATCTATTTCTGCCTCCAACTGCTCCTTCTGTGGATTTTCTAGTTCTTCATCGTCTTCTAAGATTGTTGCTAAAGTCTCCCAGATGGGCGCATCACCTACATCCGTTGTCGCAGTAGGTGGTGGTGATGCCGATGTAGGCTGGGAAGTAAAAAACATTTGGATTAGACTATCTAATTGTTGATCTAAATTTGATGAACCCAAAGGTGAAACAACTTCCGTTGTATCTGAAGAATCATCAATGTCTGGAGATGATCCTGGCTGTGTTGGTGCTGGCGTATCTTTCTTAACTGTCCAGTTCCAAGGAGATGATGGCGTCGGAGTGGCTTCATTTCTTTGGAATGGGATTGGTGCTGAGGGTTCGCCCCAAGAATTATCTAGATTATCAGTCAAAGATTCTGATTCTGCTGACCAAGGTTGAATTGGATGTGCATTCGGAAACAAAGACCGAGCTTTTCTAGAGAATCTTCCTTGTCCACTAGTTATATCTTTAGGATGTTTTGCAGCATCCTCTAGGGAGTCATAGCTAGGAACCGATGTATCTAAACATTTTTCTAGAGCTGCTTTGAATTGCAACGTCTGGCGTTGTTGTCGCATCAGTCTAGTACGTAACTCCCGACAAGCCGTTTCTGACTGTAATAGCTGCTGGGATTGTTCGCTATTGTTAGTGTGTAACAACGTACATTCTCGCTCTAGCTGGGCAAGGCGTTGTTGGCTAATTTGTAACTGTGCTTTATAAGTATCAATGAAAATTTCCTGGCGTTGAACAGTTTGTACAGCAGTTTCTAATTGTTGAAATAGAGACTTTATCTGTTCTTGAGCCGCCGCTAGTTCCTGAGTATGTTGGTTGAGCATCGACTCACTAACGCTAGAACGCGTTTTCTGCCACTGCAAAACCTTTTCTGACTCAGTTAGGTTGTCTTTTAGCTGCTCTACTTGTTCATACAAGTTATTGTTAGCTGCACGTAATTCTTCGTTCAATGCCAGCAGGTTTTGAAATTCCGAGTCAATAAGTGCTTGTTTGCCGCTTTCAGGCTCTGCAACCCAGTCCTGCTGGGCGGTATCTTGTGAAAATTGTGTATCTTCAGCTGGCATGAGGAGTGGCAGTTTTCTAACTGTCATATTGTCATTAGGCACAACTGAGTAAAAGGGACAACTCGCCTGCTCTGATTGTGGCGAATTAGCAGAATTTAGGGATTCCATCACAGCCCCCTTGTTTGAGGTGTCAGCTTCATTCATCACTCTTGACTCACCCGCTTAAAAATATTCAGCAGTGCTGGCATTAGCATTGCTTATCAACTGTGTCTAATCAGGGTTTGCTCTAGAAGCTAAGTTTAACTCTCTCCAAGCACCAGCAATTAATCATCAATTGGTGTTCCCCATTTTGTATCTAGACTGATGCCGTTATAACACTATGATGCTCTGCCCCGTCAAGAAGAGGTGGAAGGGGAACTCGGGCCGCCTTCGAGGATAGGTGGGAGGGAGAAGAAACCCGATACGTTAAAAACGAAACTTTATTAGCTAATGAAATTTTTCTACATGAAAAACTGCCTCACCTTATAGTTTATTTTTTACAACCGCATCCGTCTTAAGACACAAATCAAAAATGTCTCCTTCAACACAATTTTGTACTGACTTATTTCTTACTTAAGATAGATGTCCGTACAAGTATCTACTATTCGATGATAATTCTGTCATCTGAGCGATCGCTATTTAATGTCGGCAAACAACTAAGAGCTTCTGCCATAACTGCAATGTTAGGAAATAATAACAAATACGAATATATACTTATAAGTTTTTCTTAAAAGGGTAATAAATAATATAAGTAAAATAATGAATTTTTTTTAAAGACTAATTTCAACTTGGTACGGGCTTTTTTCTCGGTAAATACAGCCCTAGCAAGCAATTCCAGCCTTAGTTAGTGAGGGGCTTTTTGTATTAACTTGCCTTCAATATGTCAAGTTTGTTTAATGAGTACAAGAAAATTGTCTAAAGTATACTTGACTACTTATCAATATTATTTACATTGTATATTTATTAGCAAAAACTTTATTCTAATCAAGTATTAATACGGATATCAATTTTAATTGACTTATTAAAGAATAATTGTATTAACCGAGTTTTCCACTAGCAATAAAGTAGTTATAAAGACCATAATTACTGCCTATTTATATAAATGTGGCGCGAAACAAAGCGTTGTGGCAGTTAGGTTTTTCCAAAAAATCCAAATTTAAAATAGGGGTGCTAAAGATGACTGACGTACTTGCAATGGGCGCAAATATACAGCAAAAAACCGCACAATTACCGCTGGTTGCAGAAAATTTTGACAGTTTTTGGGATAAAGAAATCAGACCGTTATTCACAGATGAATCTCTATCTTTTAAGGTGAAAACTCTTAACGGAAAATATGTCAAGTACGTCAACTTGGATAATGGAGCTACAACCACTCCCTTTGCAACCCTTAAGCAGCATGTGGACGAAATGCTTGACACTTATGGCAGTGTGCATCGAGGTTCTGGGCAAAAGTCCATCATAACTACACGAGAATATGACGCTAGTCGGAACGTGATTCGGGACTTTGTAGGGTCATCTTCAGACAACTATGTAATCTTTGCGAAGAATACAACAGAAGCAATTAACGGAGCCGCCACACTGTGGGCAAAAAAACCTGGGAAAATCTTAGTTTCTGATATCGAACATTCATCCAACCTACTACCTTGGGTCACTAGAGATGAAGTTGTGCAGTACAGAACCCAGCCGGATGGAAGTGTAAGTGTTACAGAAATTGAAGATATCTTCAAGGCACACCAAAATCTCCCCGAAGCCGAACAAATTAAGTTAGTAACTATTACAGGTGCTTCAACAATTACAGGTTACAGACCCCCGATTTACGAAATTGCAGCTTTAGCACATCGGTATGGTGCAAAGATATTTGCCGATGTGTGTCAGTTAATTCAGCATGAACAAGTAAACATGGGTGCAGATGATGACCCATGTCATTTAGATTTTGTAGCTTTTTCTGGACACAAGATGTATGCGCCCTATGGAACTGGGGTTTTGCTGGGGCCAAAGGAATTTTTTGATAGTTCCTACCCTTATCAAATCGGGGGTGGCAACCTGCCTTATATCACCAGAAATCTAGAAATCAAGCGTTTTTATACAGAACGGGCCCATGACCCCGGAACACCAAACGCAATGGGTGCGATCGCCATTGCCAAGGCAATTGAAATTATTGAAGGATTAGGGCGCGATCGCATCGCTCAGTATGAACACTCTCTAGTTGAATTCACATATACACGGCTTCAAAGTATTCCTGGCGTTAAAGTACATATTCCCGGAGATAATTTAGCCCATGTTATTCCCTTTGATATTGATGGGTTTGATGGACGCTTAGTGGCAGAAATTCTGGCACAAGAATACGGCATTGGGGTTCGGGCTGGGGCTTTCTGCACTTATGAATACATTCGCAAGCTCAAGAATATTTCAGACGAGCAAGACTGTGAGATTGCCAAGGAAGTAGACAGAGGAATTACGCGCAACATTCCTAGTATTATCCGAGCCAGCTTTGCTGTATATAATACATTGGAAGACTGCGATCGCTTTATAGATGCGATCGCTCAAATAGCTAAAAACGGATTGACTCATTATTTGCCCAACTACACACAAGATCAGACAACTGGTGTTTGGACAGCGATAGACAGCTAGTAGTCTGCCAACCCAAAAATGCTAAGTGAGGACTGGGGAAAGGGGAAAGGGAAAAGGGTAAGGGATTTAAACCCTTTACCCATTCCCCCTTCCCCTTTAAAGAGCCAAGTTCACTTGGCGAACTACTAGTATTTTTAGGGCATGGGGCATGGGGCATTGGAAAGAGACAAGTAAGAAGCTTGTTCAATAATTCTTCCTCATCTCTTCCTGCTCCTTAGTTTTCTGTGTCTTAATTACGAATTACGTTAGCGCAGCGTTAGCGACGCAGGAGCGTCATTACGAATTACGAATTAAAAGGGGGTAATAGCTTGAGCGATGAAAACCTCTTTGACCAAGAGGATTATCTACAGGCACGGGTTGATCAGTGCATCTGGCAAAAAAGTACAGATGCAGGTATTTCGCGCCAGCACTTTCTGAAAATACTAGCCACTATGGTTGGCGCAACAGCCATTGGAGGATTAGCTAAACCCGCACCGGCTCATAGTCAGGCAGCTATTAAAACTAAAGGCAGCAAAATACTTAAGCCATTGCCTCCAGGGTATATCTCTCATAGCAAAGGCACATTAGAGATGAACTGGGAAGCGATGTATGGGCGTGGTTATTTAGTACCAAATGATTGGTTCTATGTTCACAACCGCCATACGCCTCCCCCTTTTGACCCGATTACATGGCGTTTGCAGATTCACGGAACTGGCGTTTCTGCCCCCTGCGAGTTCACTTACGATGAAATCGTTGCGATGCCGTCCATCTCAGTCACTTGTGCCATTGAGTGTGCTGCTAATGGTCGGCGCTTCTTTGAAGAGGCTTACAACACACCACTCTCTGGAGCAAAATGGAGACTTGGAGCTATTGGCGTAGCTGAGTGGACTGGTGTACCGCTTGGTATGTTATTAGAGCGAGCTGGATTGAAAACCACAGCGAAAGATGTACTAGTTGAGGGTGCAGATGTGGATTCGCTGGACTCAAAGGGGACGAATAAATCCAAGTTCAGCAATGTAGTTCCAATTAGTAAGGCATTAGCAGATAATTCCCTCGTTGTCTATGCAATGAATGGAGAAGCATTACCTCCAGATCACGGTCAGCCTTGCCGTGTCTTATTCCCTGGTTGGGGAGGAAACGCCAACGTTAAATGGATTGAGCGGATTGAAGTTTCGGAAACACCGATATATACCCAGTGGGTGACAGAGCAAATGGTGCTGGTTGGTGCAGATTATCCAGCGATCGCACCATATAAAGGTAAGCTGATTACCTACCAAAATGTTAAGAGCGCTTTCGAGTTGGCTTGGCCGGCTACGCTTTCGGCTCGAACTCACTTGCTGCGTGGACGTTCTTGGTCTGGGAAAGGAAAGATTGTACGTGTGGAAGTTAGCCTAGATGGCGGTAAAACTTGGCAATTTGCACGACTGAGAGAACCAAACTTTCCATTTGCATGGGTACGCTGGGACATTGAATGGAACCCAATTCCTGGGGAATATTTTCTCCAAGCTCGTGCTACTGACAACTTAGGTAATACACAACCGACTACAGTTCCGTGGAATGATTCTGGATTGCTATACGGAGGCATTGTTAGCCATCCGGTGACAGTACAGGGAGTTAGTCATTAGTCATTAGTCATTTGTTGATGCTCAATGCCCACTCAGCACTATCAGTTCTCTAGAAAAAGACCTATTTATGATTGATTATAGTTGGTTGATTTTAGTGACGGGGGGTCTCATATCTGGAGTCATAGCTGGACTTTTAGGAATAGGTGGCGGTATTGTCACAATTCCTCTTTTAGTCACACTAGGTTATACTCCCGTTCAGGCGATCGCTACTAGTAGCCTTGCTATTGTGATTACTTCAATTTCTGGAAGTTTGCAAAATTGGTGGATGGGCTACTTTGACTTTAAACGAGTAATTTACTTAGGAATTCCAGCTTTTCTAACTACTGGAATAGGTGTATATTTCGCCAATAAAATTCCATCTTATATAATACTTTTTACATTTGGTATCATACTACTTGCTAATATTTATCTGATTGAGCTTCGCAAGCAATTGGCCTTCAAGGAAACAGAGGATACAGCCCCAGCATTTAACCCATTGGTTTCTAAAATCGGCACTGGGGGAGCAGCAGGAATTTTAGCAGGTTTATTCGGTTTAGGTGGCGGTACAATTATGGTGCCACTGCAAATGTTGCTATTAGGAGAAGACATTAAAGTAGCAATTCAAACTAGTTTGGGTGTAATTGTCATAACTGCTTTAGCTGCCTGCACAGGACACACACTAGAGGGAAATATTCTGTTTGTTCAAGGTATAGTTTTGGGATGTGGAGGTCTTTTAGGCGTTCAGATGAGTACTCGCACATTGCCAAAACTACCAGATTCCACAGTGAGTTTAGGACTTCGTATTTTCTTAGGAATACTATCAATCTATATTTTTTGGGAAGCTTGGACAAATTATCAATTCATGGTTTTAAAATCTCCAGTAAATGAAAATTTGTTAGCTTTTTACCAAGAAAGAGTCATGATAATTCGTAGTTCGTAGTTCAAAACTGTTACTAACAAAGGCAGGAGTAGGAGAGATTTATCCCTTCTTCTAAATGCCCGAACCTTCTAACTACTGTCAGGAGCGAATGGCACTAAGTTAAGACATAGCCCTTGTTCTGACTGGTTCCCAGCCTGGAGGCTGGGAATCCATTCTGGGAGGCTCCGCCTCCAGTAGCTTGAATTGAGGCAGAGCCTCTTTTAAATACATTCCCAGCCTGGAGGCTGGGAATGAGACGACACAAGCTTTTGGGCTTCTTAGTGCCATTCTGTCAGGAGCAAAGTTTTAATTTTAAGACCCTCCTCTCCTGCCTCCTTCGTCAAGGTAGCCACCGGGGATGAAACCCAGCTAAGGGAAGTTGTTCTGGTCTAATTTCAACTGTCGCAGCATCGGCGATGGGTAACAAAGGCATTAACCACAGGCTACTGGTATCGATCGCATCTCCATCATCAGTTTTCAAAGTGTTGGGGGGCAATGATGCTGGGGGATTTGTCTGCGGTACTACTTGGTCAAATAACAAGCCCAAACCGTCGGCAGATAAACTCATTTGCACATTCCGTTGAGCGGGAGGCAGTACTAGCAGTGGTTTTTGTTGTCCGCTTTTCAGATCAATTGCCACCACATAAGGCTGTTCTATATATTGTTCCTTGGATACTAGCTGTGTTAGCAAGCAGTAGAGAGTGGGTGAGGCAATGTCAAATTGGCAGCTGAGAATTGAGCCTGTAGTTTTTAATAGTTGTTTCTGCACACCTTGGTTTGTCACTAAAAACAAATCTCGTGTGTAATCTGTATTAAACTTTACCATCGCGGCTTGAGAGCCATCTTTGGAGAAAGCCTGTACCAAACCAAACTGCGGCAGAAAATCTAGGGGTTTACTAGCATCACCTTGCAGTGGTAGAATTGCTGCCCCTTGTCCTTGAGCAACTGCTACGGCTTGACTATCGGGTGTGATCATAAAGTCTCCCCCAGGTTGGCTTTGCAGACGTTTAGGGGTGGGTTTTTCTGCTGAACCGTCGCTGTTTGCTGGCATAAACCATAGTCCAAAGTCGCCGGGATTAGTTTTGTTTCCCCGCTGGATGACAATAGTTTCCCCATCAGGTGATAAGTCAAATTTGAGATTTTGATAATCTTTACTATCTAAAATCAGGTCAACTCTACCTGCTGGTTCTACTTCTTCTCCAGATTTACCAGAAACGCCTGTTGTCACTGTGTACAGCTGGGCTGAAAGTAAGTCTTGGTTGTTGCTGGTGCGAGCAGAAAATAAAATTTTCTCGCCGTCAGGAAACGATTCAAAGTCCATTACTACCAAATCTTTGGGGGTAAGTACCCTTTTTTGCTCTTCGGTTAAGTTGTAAAGAACTAATCTTCCCTGTTCTTCTTGATTGGTTCCGATGTAAAGGATGACGCGATCGCGTGTGCGGAAGCTACCTGTAAAGGCCTGTATCACCCGATTTTTGCCTTCTTGCTGGGCAAACTTATCTTTGGCTCCCTGTAACTGCACTTTATAATTCGTGCCATAAGGTGCTGGTGTCACCAGCGTATAAACCATCCGCCGCCCTGCCCAACTGAATTTACCTGCTAGAGGTGGCTCAATTTTTAAGTTCTCCTCTACGCTTTTTACTTCCATTGGGCGGCTAAAGGTGAGAGTGAAGGAGTTATCTTCTGCCCCAATTTGTTGATTTTGCCAGGTAAAGTCCCGGACACGAGCAGTCACCACATCACCTTGCAATATGAGTAACCCAATCAGCACACTCAGCAGTAGCATTAGTGCGATCGCTATCCGATCCAGTGGTTGGATAAATGCTTTAGATTTAGTCATTGATTATTGGGCATTGGGCATGGGGCATTGGGCATTGGTCGTTAGTCATCAACAAATGACAAAGGACTAATGACAAATGACTAATAACTATAAGGATTCTCCGGTTGAGGAATCTTTTTGAGAGAGGTAGCGGCAATGGTAAGTTTGCGTTTATCTCCCAAACTTTCTGTCACCATTTGTCCTTCGACTTCCAGCCAGGTATCAGCGGGGTAACGCTCTTGATTATTTTGTAGTTTAACGGGCAATCCCACAGGGTAAGCATCTGCTGCACAGCAAGTTAGGACAAATCGTGCTAAAAACAAATATTCTTTTCCTATATCGGGTGGGTGGATCACAAATCCCTGCACCTTGACTTTTTGCCCTGTATATGCGTCTGGTTCTGGATAGACATTGAGGGTGCGTACCCAGTCTACGAGCGATCGCTCTTCTGGACGAACAGTAACCCGAAAGGCTTGAGGTTTAACACGTGTGCTTCCCAATAAATCAGTAGTCACACCCCCTTGGAGTGCTTTATCACTAGCAAAAACTTGCGGTGTAATAATAAAACCCAGAATCACTGTAATCAACAAAAAAGCACTGCCCCAACCAGGGGGAAATAAACTAATATGCTGCATGTTTGGCGTCACATCACGGCGACGCCGTTTCCAAAGTTCCTGCATCTTGAATAAACCAATAATGATGAAGCCGATACCAGCCACAATCACTAACCCAAAGAAATTTGGGTGAATCAATAGGTTAAGCTTGTTAGTTTGCCAATATCTCAACATCAAAACACCCCAAGCTGTAATTGCTAGGGCATCCAGCCAAGGGAGTAACAGATTTAGGATTTTAGATTTGGGATTTTTGTTAGTCATTGGTTATTAGTCATTGGTCATTAGTCATTAGTCATTAACAAAGGACAAATGACTAATAATTTCTTAAAAGACGTGCAAGTTCAGGAAAAGAGTGAACAAAAATGTCAACTGTGCTGCTATGGCAAATAAGTAAAAGATAGTTTTGGGTTTAAAAATAGATAACATCAAACCAACGCTTTTGATGTCAATCATTGGCCCAAAGACGAGAAATGCCAACAATGAGCCACTGCTAAAGGTTGAGGCGAAAGATAGAGCGAAGAAAGAATCAACTGTAGAACAAATTGACACCACTACTGCTAATATCAGCATCACCAGAATTGAGGTAATAGGCCCAGCACCCAAACTGAGGATTAAGTCACGGGGGGCTAGGACTTGAATAGCCGCAGCGATCGCACTTCCTAAAATCATCACTCCGCCCAATTCTCGCAATTCTTGGATGCTATTATCCACCACTAGGCGCAGTTTATCTCCAAGCGGTTTACTGGCTGTAGAGATTAAGGTAGGCGGTACTAAATTAGGATCTATCCGCAGAGGTATACCTGCTTTTCCTCCTAAGATATAAGTCCCGGATTGCAAGAGATTCGGTACAGGTGCTTCCTGTTGTACTTGATAACGCTTACCACGGCGTTTGGTTTCAGGTTGTGCGGGTGGATTATACTTCAAATAACGAGCGATCGCAGGTTGGACTATGGGATTTAAGTCCTTTTGAAAACTGAAAACAAAACCGATAATTGTGGCAATGGATAAAGAAAATACAACTCGTAAGACCACTATTTCGGGCTGATCTCGAAATGCTGTCCAAGTTGCCCAAATTACAATTGGGTTAATTGTTGGTGCTGCGAGCAAAAAACCAATTGCGACTGGTGTGGGTACTCCCTGCATTAAGAACCGCCGCGCTACCGGTACATTCCCGCACTCACACACCGGAAATAAAAAGCCGATCATGCTGCCAACTAAAGCACCCAGCAGCGGATTTGTGGGCATTTTTTCTACTAATTTGCGCTCATCAACAAAAAATAGCAGCAAACTGGAGAATAAAACCCCAAGAAGCAAAAAAGGCATCGCCTCGACTAGCAGACTTAAAAATAGCGTAAAACCATTGTTCAATTGATTCATGGGCGTCGCAGTCAAAAGCGGTTTTGAGTTTTAGGGTTCTGCCTAGTCATTCTATCGAAATGGGGATCAAAAGCAGTTCGGGAAAATTAAACATCATTTAAGTAGCAAGTTATCCTACGTTTCAAATAGCGCTTAAACGCTACAAACCTTTGCTTTAGCCAAGATAGTAATTTTTACCTGAGTGCATTTACTGACGATGACCATTTCTAAGATTGTCTAAGTTCAGAAATTGTTCCGATCTAGAGGGCAAGTAGCTGCATAGATTATTTTAAGTTACCTATGTTTATACTTACAGTAATTTGCTGGATAAGATATTAGCTTGGCTGTATTTTCATCAAGTATTTACAGTTATTGAACATTTGCGGTAGGCGTAGCCCGTCGTAGGCATCGCTCTTGGTTGTTAGGTTCATTGATTTTGGCTAGTTATGGCAAAATCTGATCTGAGCTTTGGTTGATTTTTTACTATAAAAACTCTAAAAATGCAAGACCACAGTTTAGCAAACACAAAATATAGCAGGAGGCAGGAGGCTGGAGGCAGAAGGCAGAAGGCTGGAGGCAGAAGGCTGGAGGCAGAAGGCTGGAGGCTGGAGGTAAAAGTATTACTATTCCTAGCCTTGGGGTTTTCAAAATGTCCTAACCTATGTGGCTACGGCTATATAACAATATGGTTCAGTTAAGGGCTAAGTGTACAAAATTGTGGGTTTTCTATACGCGATAAATCGCCGTCTCTACAAGTATTTTGGTCTTATCTGAACCGTATTGGGCTATATAAGACAATTTAGATCCCCGACTTCTTTAAGAAATCGGGGATCTACTTCACTAATTCACGATTATTTTGTAGCATCGTGATTATTTACGTTTTGGTGGAATTCCCCAAATCTTGATTTGTTGGTCAAATCCACCACTGGCAAGAATTTTACCATTTGGACTAAAAGCGATCGCACTTACCCAGTCTGTATGTCCACTTAGTGTATTTACCAACTCGCCTGTAGTTAAATTCCACAATTTAATCCCATCCCTGCCAGCACTAGCAAGGGTTTGTCCATCGGGATTAATGGCGATCGCATTTACCCAGTTATTATGTCCTGTAAGGGTACGGACTATTTCTCCAGTATTAATATTCCACAGTTTGACTGTGCGATCGCGGCTTGCACTAACTAATGTTTGTCCATCTGGTGTAAACATAACAGCGCTAACACCATTAGAATGAGCTGTCAATTCACTAATTAATTGACCAGTACTCAAATTCCACAGCTTAATTACACCCTTATTATCACCACTAGCCAAGGTCTGTCCATCTGGACTAATAGCTAGGGTATAAATCAAATTATCAAAGCGTACTAGAGTTCCTAGAGGGCGTTGCTGTAGCAAATCCCATATCCGAATCCCATCCAAAGCTCCACTAATGAGAACTTTACTATCAGGAGACACCGCTAAAGATAAGACGTTACTGGTATGTCCGACAAAAGAGCGGCTAAATTTAAAATTTTTCAGGCTCCAGAGGTTAATCGTGTTGTCATTACTACAGCTAACGAGGGTTTGACCATCTGGCGAAATAACTAAAGATTCTACAGATGTTTTGTGTGCTTTGTTAATATCCGCCAACTTTTTGCCGTTTGCTGAATTCCAGAGGCGAATTATACCCTCGTTTTCTGCACCTCCACTCACAAGTATTCTGCTATCTGGACTAAAAGCGAGGGATTTAACGGTTCCTTTATGTCCTTTGAGTGTGTAAAGTAATTGGGCATTACCAAAGCTGCTGGTAACTTGGGAATTTGGCGTTACTTCAACAGCAGCATGAGCTTGATGAATGTAAAACCCTCCCCAGGTAGTCACTGGAAGGGCAACAGCTGCCATAAATGCCAGGATAATATACGGACGCAGAAAATTACCCCCACCTCTTCCCTCACTACTCACTCTTTTTCCTCACTTTTATAGATACGTTTACCCCAATACATTTTGCAGAGTTATTTCATCAATAACTCTGCATATCCTAAAGAGGTGGTTTTTTCTTAGAAATGCTTAACATTGGTAAAGGCGGACTAGAAGAACGAGAGGGCAAATAATGTTGCACTACGGGTTCCTCTGGTAAGGGACGACGCTGCTGGACACGCCACAACTTAAAGCCGAGCGCTATCCCTGCTGTTCCCAAACCAAAAGCGAACAATGACCAGCTATCATTCAAACCGCCAATCAGGGCATCCATAACGCCCATCGTCATCAATACACTGACTATTGGCTCTTTTCGGTAAGTTGACTTCAAAAAACGAGGTAATACAGCATTCATCACAGCTTGGTTGGTTCCAGTTCACCTTTTGTGTATATTTACCCAGAATACCTCACCCGTCATTTGCCTTTCTCATCGAAGGCAGGGATTAATTATGATTTTCTTTAGTAGGGGAGGAAGTTTACTCATTAATTGCCTTGCATATACCTTGCATATATTAGTTGCAAGTCTATGATATTTCAATCACTAATAGGTATTTCCATTCCTCTCTTGCTTACATTCTAGGTCAATTATTTATAAATAAGTCTAATTAAAGTATCTAGGGTGAAGTACTTGGCTATCAATTGTTAAAGTCAAAACCAACTGGTTGTTCCAGCTGGTTGAAACTCTTTTAATTACTAGCTTACAACTTCAATATCGTGCTTGTTGATGGCACTACTTCAGACCCAGCCATGATAGCACCCCTTGATTGGTGACATATTCAATCACTAACATCAAAGCGAAGCCAATCATTGCAGCTCGACCATTCAAGCGTTCGGCATATTCGTTAAAGCCAAACTTAGGCTCCTCTAGTTTAGGTGTAATCGTTGGTTGTGTTTGTGTCATTTTTAAGAAACCTTTTTCGGCAAACGGGACATGATATCAGACTTCGCAGCAGAAGTCGGGGAAAGTGGTGATAAGCGGTAAAGGTTAAAGGAATAGATTCGTTTTTCCCCTTAACTTTTACCTTACACTTGGTAGCTTAAAAGCTGATTGCAGTGCTTGAATACCAAGATGACTTGAGAAATTCAGCAATAGCTTCCTAGTCGGGAGCTATACAATCGGTCTTTTAATAAATTGTTACTATTCTTTATATATTGTATAAATACTGGGGCAATAGTCAAGGGCAAGAGTTTGGGCTACTCAGATTGAATTGAGAAACTTAGAACAGAGATTAGCTATCTCTAATACAGCTATCTCTAATACTGAAGTAGCAAGACAGAAGTAGCAAGCTTGAGATTGGCAGGCTACAGTTAAACAAAAAAAATATCAGAGGCGATATATGGAAATCGGCGTTCCCAAGGAAAATAAGGATCAAGAATTTCGTGTAGGTTTAAGTCCTTCTAGCGTGCGGGTGCTGCGAGAAAATGGTCATAGCATCTTCGTCGAGACGCAAGCAGGTAATGGTGCTGGATTCTCTGATGACGACTACAAAAGTGCTGGAGCCGAGATTGTCCCGACATCAGAAACGGCTTGGAATCGGGAATTGGTTGTTAAAGTTAAAGAGCCACTGACATCTGAGTATAAATTTTTGCAGAAAGGGCAGATATTATTTACTTATTTACATTTAGCAGCCGATCGCAAATTGACAGAGCATTTAATTGATTGTGGCACTTGTGCGATCGCTTACGAAACTGTAGAACAACCTGGTGCTAACAAACTACCCTTGCTCACGCCCATGAGCATAATTGCCGGTCGGCTAGCAGTACAATTTGGGGCCAGATTCCTAGAACGTCAGCAAGGTGGTAGAGGCGTCCTTTTGGGTGGTGTCCCTGGAGTTAAACCAGGAAAAGTAGTAATTTTGGGTGGCGGCGTTGTCGGCACAGAAGCAGCTAAAATTGCCGTGGGTATGGGTGCTAGCGTCCAGATTTTAGATGTGAGCGTCGAGCGCTTATCTTATTTAGAAACCTTATTTGGCTCTAGAGTCGAATTGCTTTACAGCAACTCAGCCCATATTGAAGCCGCAGTCATTGAAGCAGATTTGCTCATCGGTGCAGTTTTAGTGTTAGGACGCAGAGCGCCAATATTAGTATCTCGCCAATTGGTCAAACAAATGCGTCCTGGTTCTGTAATAGTTGATGTAGCCGTTGACCAAGGTGGTTGCATAGAAACCTTACATCCCACATCCCACACTAATCCGGTATACATTGAAGAGGGCGTGGTGCATTATGGCGTTCCCAATATGCCAGGAGCAGTACCTTGGACAGCAACTCAGGCACTTAATAATAGTACATTACCTTATGTTGTCCAGTTGGCAAATTTGGGAATTATGGCACTGGAAGTTAACCCAGCATTAGCTAAGGGTGTGAACGTGCGGAATCATCATTTAGTGCATCCGGCTGTGCAAGAGGTATTCCCTGATTTGGTAAAGTGAACTACTCAACCTTGCCTACGGAGCCGAGTCTGAGCTTCCCAATTCACCGGGAATAGCCTCTAAAACTCTGTAGTTTTTTTGGTCTGACATTCCCTCCAAGGGCAGGAGTCCTGGTTCCCAAGACCCAAATTTTTCTCTTGCAACATATACCTATTAGCTTGGTTTTCGCTTGCGGCATTGATGGTCAAGACAATGTATATCTTACCAGAAAATTTTGGGGATTCGTCATACATCCAGAAGAGAGTTTTTACTGATGTTTTAAATCAATTCCAGATGTTATCCTTATCCCCCGCTCACAATCCCCACAGAGATGAGTACATTGAAGGTGGGGACTTCCACGACTCGTTAAGGTTTGCAAGTGCTAGGCGATCGCTTATTTTTATAGTGGTAGCGATCGCTAGTTAGACTAATTTTCTTGCCAAATGCGCGGATGGGTAGGTGTACAAAATTAGATGGGGCAAAAAAGCCTGTACGCCCCATCTATACAAAGCTTTGAGGGCAATGGTACTTTTAAAACATCCGCGCACCTTATGGGGAATGGTTTTCAGCGATTTGTATCTTGTGTTATGACTATTCCCTGTGTTATGATTCACTCATTCGCGCAACTGCACCTTGAAAACCAAATACAGCAAGGCTTTTGGATGCCAGCGATTGCAATTCATCAAAATCCCTATTAACCCAAGTTGCGGGTAATAGAATACAAAAGAGGAGATGGAAAGTGTAGGCACAGTAAATAAGGGTTGTACGAACTCCAACCACTATAAAAATGCCATTAGGAATGTTCAGTGTAGTTTAATAGAGAGTAACATTTGCAACTTAGTCAATAAAAGCTTGTTGCAGAGTGTAAGCAAAAATAAAAGCTTGTAACTTCAGTAAAAACCCCTCAAATGTTACGGCATGAAGCGATTTTTGGAAGAAACGAGTGATGCCGCTAAACACGGTTTCAATGTAATGACGAATAGACTGTTTAATGTATTGATTCCACGGTGCATCTTGGCGTTTAGAGTTACTTTTTCGCATGACCTGCATCGAGATTTGACTAGTTTCAATTAAGTCATCTTCCACAGTGTAATCAAGATAGGCAGAATCGGCGTAAACTTGACTCCCAGGCATTAAATTCAAGGGTAAAGCACTCAATCCCCGTATATCTGTTGCGCTAGCTGGCATGAACACAAATTCGACAGGAATACCTGTTTTGGTAGTCAATAACTGTACTCTCACTCCATAAAAATAACGTTTCTTGGATGCGATATAACCCCGATATTCTTCCGAGTGAATTAACTTCGCATTAAAGATGCGAATATTATCACATATTGGTACGGGGAACGAGTCTAAAAGATATTCCGTATCTTCACTAATTTCTTTTAGTGCTGTTCCCATTTGATGAAATAAATCGTTCATCAACATCGATACCTTGTGTAATCGCCGATTAAATCGTGATTTTTCTAACATTCCTGGTATCAAGTTATGGTCTTTCATATAGCTGCAAGCCTTGCTATGATTCCCACCAAAAAACATTGCCGCTATCATTGCCGTGGTGATAATTTCTGCATCACTCATTTCACGACGAATATCCTCATCATGTCCAATCGCCTTCAATAGGTCATCTATGACAGAATAGATAGTAACTATTTCATTTAACATATTTCCCTCCTAATTTTCTGTCTGGAGGGATTTTATTGTTTTTATACCCCTATGTCATCTTTCTTGGTATGTAACTAGCAACTTGAGTTATTAGGGAATAAATTTCCTGTAGAGACGGCGATTTATCGCGTCTCTCTAAAAGTTTGTTTGAAAAGTGGTATGTTGTGATTCTAATCGAATTATTACCCCCCTTAATCCCCCCTTGGAAAGGGGGGAAATAGAAAATCTAGTTCCCTCCCCTTTGCAAGGGGAGGGTTAGGGTGGGGTAAAAAATATTTGATGCATCAATCATGACTTTTCAAACATCCTCGAACCGCCAAAATGAATTTGACAAACTACTTGCAATTTTTGCGAAGGATACGCAGACTCCAGGAATTTAAAACCATTGTCATGTGGGTTTTGTCTGTATAGTCCCGAATTATATTCGCCCTTTAGTATTAACCATAACAAGTGCGGTTTTTAATCTGCGGTACTTATGATTGGAATTCTAATCGTAAATTCAGTTCCCATTCCCATTTGAGAATTCACTTCCAATGTACCATTGTGTTTTTCCAAAACTATTTGATGGGCAATTGATAAACCGAGTCCAGTGCCTTTACCTACAGGTTTTGTGGTAAACAAAGGTTCAAACAGGCGTTGTTTCACAGACTCAGGAATGCCGGTACCATTGTCTGCAATCCGAATTACAACCCATTGTTCGGAATCTACTTCTGTCGTAATCTGAATTTGAGGAATTTGATCACTGATTTTGCCTAATATCAAAGCTTCATCAAGAGCATCAATTGCATTAGCTAGAATATTCATAAATACTTGATTCATCTGACCGAGATAGCAATTTATCTCTGGTATTATTCCATAACTCTTAATAACTTCAATAGCAGGACGATCGCCATTACCTTTGAGGCGGTGCTGCAAAATCATTAATGTGCTATCCAGTCCTTGATGCAAATCTGCAAGTAATTTTTCATCACTATCCGAGCGGTAAAAGTTGCGTAGTGAGGTAGAAAGGTTTTGAATCCGTTCACTACCTAGCTTGAGTGAATTCAGGATTTTTGTTATATCTTCAAGAATAAATTCCAGATCCAATTCATCAATAGCAGTGCTAATTTTAGCTGTCGGGTTGGGATAATCTTGTTGATACAGTTGGATAATTTTACTTATTCCTGCAAAATATTCCTCTAAAGGTGGAATATTGCTAGTGATAAAACTGAGAGGATTGTTGATTTCATGGGCGACACCAGCAATTAATTCTCCTAGTGTTGAGAGTTTTTCTTGCTGGACTAGTTGGACTTGGATTTGTTGCAAAGCAGCGGTGCGATCGCTCACTTGTTTTTCTAAAGATTCAGTCAGTTGTTTGACTTGTAAATGCACACGCACTCTCGCGATGACTTCCTCTTGGGCAAAGGGTTTGGGGATATAGTCTACTGCACCAAGAGAAAATCCCTTGGTTTTGCTCTCCGTATCCGCTAAGGCTGTGGTGAAAATAATAGGAATGTTTTGAGTAACAGGATTGGCTTTGAGGCGGCGACAGGTTTCAAATCCATCAATCCCAGGCATTTGTACATCCAGCAAAATTAACTCTGGTCGATTACGTTCTGCAAGAGCGATCGCACTTTCTCCATCCACTGCAACACGAAAACGAAACCCCTCAATACTGAGCGCTTCGCACAGGACAGATAAATTTGTCGGATTATCATCCACAATCAAAAGAAATCCAGTATTTGAGGTCTTGAGCATGATGGATTAAAAAGCGAAATTTGATTCTAATTAATTAATATGTTGTTGAATGAAACTTTCCAAACGTTTAAGTTGGAAATTACTAGCAAGCTGGATGATTTGCTCAGTAAAAGCACTAAGCTGCTCATCAGATACAGAAAGTTCCTGAACTGATTCTAAAAGTAGTTGAATATCGCCGTCTTGTGCTAGTTCGAGTAACTGTTGTAAAACCTCATTACTAGGAGAAATCATCTTCTCTAGATGATCCATACTACCTGTATCAGTTTTTTTGATTGTGTCTGCTTTGCCATCAAAAATCCATTGCAGTTGCAAAAGTTTTCGTAATAACTCCAGCAGAGCTTCAGCTTCTATAGGCTTTGGTAGAAATATATTTGCACCAGCATCAACACTCTTGTACTGATCGGCTGCAAATACACTAGCTGACGAAGCAATAACAGCAATCTTTTTAAATTGGTTAGACCAACGTAAACGTTTGATGAACTTAAATCCATCATTTACAGGCATAACTAAGTCAGTGATAATCAAGTCTGGTTTATGAGCTACAGCTTGTTCCCATCCTTCCTGACCATTACTAGCTTCTATAACTGTAAACCCAACTGGCTCTAGTAAATTTACAATTACCGAGCGGTTTTCCCATTTGTCATCCACAATCAAAATCGTGCGTTTTTGTCCCTGATAACCAATAATAGTTCCCTGCTCTATCACTCTAGAAACCTTTGCCCAATCTTTAGATTCTGGCAATTGCACCTCAAACCAGAAAGTGCTACCTTTGCCAAGCTCACTCTGCACCTGAATTTGACCACCCATCAGTAAAACAATTTGTTGGCTGATTGCTAATCCCAAGCCAGTACCTTCACTTTGTCGTTTCTGATTTCCCACTTGCTCAAAGGGCTGGAAGATTTTCTCGACTTGCTCAGGGGTTATACCCGCGCCGGTATCTGCAATCTCAAAACGAATTTTGTAGTTTGTTATTTTTCCATCGGCATTTAATTCTTGACTAATAACCTTAGCCTGAAAGCTAACGCTACCTTCATGAGTAAATTTGATGGCATTACTAAGCAAGTTTATCAGCACTTGTCGCAAGCGTTTTTCATCAGCATAAATGCCTGTTGGTAAATCAGGATCTAAGTTGACATGAAATGCAATGACCTTTTGTTCCGCCTGGATGCGGCAAATTTCAACCACACTATCTATAAAAGCAGGTAAGTAGAAACCAACACGATTTAATTCCAGTTTCCGGGCTTCAATCTTAGAGAGATCCAAGACATCATTAATCAGGTTTAATAGATGAGAACCACATTGGTAAATGACGCTGACTCCTTTGCGCCCTTTCTCGCTTAAAGATTCTGTGCGTTGGAGAATTTGTGTATAGCCGAGGATGCCATTAAGAGGTGTGCGTAATTCATGGCTCATATTGGCAAGAAATTCACTTTTTGCTTGGCTAGCATTTTGAGCAACTTCCTCAGCTTTCCGCAGTTCTTGCTCTATATGCTTGCGCTGTACAATTTCACTTGTGAGCGCTCGATTAATTACTTCTAACTGGGCAGGGCTAGGCAATGTTAGAGCTTGAGGCATGAGATAAAATAAGGCAAAAGCTGTATATATTGAAATAATCGCAGTTAAAGCTTTGAGACTACCTGCAACCCAGTAATCTGGATGCCAAAGCGTCCAAATATCTATCAAATGTCCAGTACCGCAAGCAATGATAAAAGCACCAAATAATACAAAGACTCCATTAAAAGGAACGTCTTGGCGTTTGGAAATAAAATAGATCAGTAGGAAGGGAATAGAATAATAAGCGAGTGCGATCGTGGCATCAGAAATAATGTGTAACCAAACTAGCCCCGTTTGCCAAAGATAACAATGTCCGTGGGGAATAAAACCAATTGATTGCAAAGGATAGTTTAAAAGTGTCAACATGATCTTAAAGGTTACTGGATTTGCAATATATACCTCTAATCTCAGTATTCCCAAATCATCAAGTAGTAAGCTTAGTTCTCAGCAATCTGACTAATTTACTTGCAAAATGCGCGGATGGGTAGGTGTACAAAATCAGATGGGGCAAAAAAGCTTGTACACTCCATCTATACAAGACTTTGAGGGCGATGTTACTCTAAAACCATCCGCGCACTTTATGGAGACTGGCTTTCAGCGATTTGTATCTTGTAGCATGACTATTCGCTGTGTTATGATTCACTCATTCGCGCAACTGCACCTTGAAAACCAAATACAGCAGCGCTTTCAAACGCCAGCGATTGCAATTCAACAAAATCCCTATTAGGGATTGAAACTTTGCATCGCCTGATTTTACAAAAACTCTTAGATTGCAATTCAACAAAATCCCTATTAGGGATTGAAACTGGTAATGCTTGGTACTCAGCCTATGGGAATCAATTGCAATTCAACAAAATCCCTATTAGGGATTGAAACATCACAAACTGGCTGGGTAATCCCTTTAGCCTTTTATTGCAATTCAACAAAATCCCTATTAGGGATTGAAACATAAAGGGTTTCGGCGTCAGGTAAAGGAGGTAACTATTGCAATTCAACAAAATCCCTATTAACTCAAGTTGCTAGTTACATACCAAGAAAGATGACATAGGGGTATAAAAACAATAAAATCCCTCCAGACAGAAAATTAGGAGGGAAATATGTTAAATGAAATAGTTACTATCTATTCTGTCATAGATGACCTATTGAAGGCGATTGGACATGATGAGGATATTCGTCGTGAAATGAGTGATGCAGAAATTATCACCACGGCAATGATAGCGGCAATGTTTTTTGGTGGGAATCATAGCAAGGCTTGCAGCTATATGAAAGACCATAACTTGATACCAGGAATGTTAGAAAAATCACGATTTAATCGGCGATTACACAAGGTATCGATGTTGATGAACGATTTATTTCATCAAATGGGAACAGCACTAAAAGAAATTAGTGAAGATACGGAATATCTTTTAGACTCGTTCCCCGTACCAATATGTGATAATATTCGCATCTTTAATGCGAAGTTAATTCACTCGGAAGAATATCGGGGTTATATCGCATCCAAGAAACGTTATTTTTATGGAGTGAGAGTACAGTTATTGACTACCAAAACAGGTATTCCTGTCGAATTTGTGTTCATGCCAGCTAGCGCAACAGATATACGGGGATTGAGTGCTTTACCCTTGAATTTAATGCCTGGGAGTCAAGTTTACGCCGATTCTGCCTATCTTGATTACACTGTGGAAGATGACTTAATTGAAACTAGTCAAATCTCGATGCAGGTCATGCGAAAAAGTAACTCTAAACGCCAAGATGCACCGTGGAATCAATACATTAAACAGTCTATTCGTCATTACATTGAAACCGTGTTTAGCGGCATCACTCGTTTCTTCCAAAAATCGCTTCATGCCGTAACATTTGAGGGGTTTTTACTGAAGTTACAAGCTTTTATTTTTGCTTACACTCTGCAACAAGCTTTTATTGACTAAGTTGCAAATGTTACTCTCTATTAAACTACACTGAACATTCCTAATGGCATTTTTATAGTGGTTGGAGTTCGTACAACCCTTATTTACTGTGCCTACACTTTCCATCTCCTCTTTTGTATTCTATTACCCGCAACTTGGGTTATTAGGGATTGAAACATGTAAAATTCTGCCTTACTTTTGAGATTTACACAATTGCAATTCAACAAAATCCCTATTAGGGATTGAAACTAAATACTTGAGATGTAATTGTAATTATGATATCTGATTGCAATTCAACAAAATCCCTATTAGGGATTGAAACTCTTAAGGATTTAACTCAAGTTCGCCATCAAAAACATTGCAATTCAACAAAATCCCTATTAGGGATTGAAACTTCACAGCAATAGCGGATTATGGATTCCATATTGGATTGCAATTCAACAAAATCCCTATTAGGGATTGAAACTTTTCTAGTCATTGATGTTGATAAGCTGTCTCTCATTGCAATTCAACAAAATCCCTATTAGGGATTGAAACAACTGGGCACGTCCCCTCTAGCGATCGCGTCACTTTTCGCAATCACCAATATCATCCCAAGCTAATGGTAAAATCAATTTTTTAAAGCATTACCAAACTACCTTCTGCTTCTTCTTCAAGTTCATAACCATTGGCCAGTTTTTCAATTGCTTGGTCAATCATTGCCAAACCTTGATCTACTTTTTCAACTAAACTTAGCTGTCCTCGAAGTTCGGCAGCACCAACGAAACCCTTAGCATACCAAGTCATGTGCTTACGGGCTTGACGCACACCGCGATCGCCTTTATATTCCCACAAGGCTTGTAAATGATCTCTTGCACATTCCAACCGCTGAATCGGGGTAGGTTTCGGTAATATTTCCCCAGTTTTCAGGAAATGATCAATTTCTCCCACCAAAAACGGATAACCCAAAGTCCCACGGGAACACATAACGCCATCAGCGCCAGTTTGTTCTAAACATCTCACCGCCGCTTCAACGGAAAAAATATCTCCGTTCGCAATCACTGGGATAGAAAGCACTTCTTTTACACGGGTAATCCATTCCCAACGAGCATTGCCATTGTATCCTTGGGCGCGGGTACGTCCATGTACCGTAATCATTTTTGCCCCGGCATCTTCCATCCGCTTGGCAAAGTCGAGAATAGTAATTTCGTTGTCATTCCAGCCAATACGGGTTTTTACTGTCACAGGGACATCAACAGCTTTTACAACTTCCCGCACAATTGCTTCTGCTATTTCTGGTTGGCGCAACAACGAAGAACCGCCACCATTTTTAGTGATTTTATTTACCGGACAACCCATATTAATATCAACAGTATCAGCACCTTCGGCAACTGCCTTGATTGCTGCTTCTGCCAGGAAATCTGGACGACAGTCAAATAGTTGAACGCTAATTGGGCGTTCGTTGGGATCTACCTCCATGATTTTGGGTAACTGCTTGACATAATGCAACCCGGTAGCATTCACCATTTCGGTATACATCATCGAATCTGGGGCATAGCGACGCACCAGACGGCGAAACACCATATCTGTAACCCCAGATAGAGGCGACTGGAGAACCCGACTTTTTACCTCGAAGGAGCCAATTTTGAGGGGTTGGGAGAGTCTAGCTTGGAGAATGGGAGAGAGCGAAATCATAGAAAAAATTAAAAATTGTGCGGATGAAAAATAACAAGAATATGTAGGGATGCCTATGATAAACGATACAGCGAATTTAAATTTAGTGAGATACACAAGCTAAGTCTCAAAGCCAGGTATAAAGCCTGTTTCACTTCTCTTAGCGCAGCGTGGCGTAGCCCATTCTGACTCCTGAATTCTGAATTCTGCTGTAATTGTAGGTTACGTATCCTGACTTGGAGGCTGTTTTTGCATTTCTTGCTGAATCTCTTCTAGACTCAAACCTAACTCTCTCGCTGTTTCTTCAAAACTCAATCCCAATCTCAACAACAAAGGTATCATTCTCAGCTTTTCTTCACGCGCTCCTTCTTGTCTACCTTCTTGTTTGCCCTCTTGCTTGCCTTCTTGCTTACCTTCTTGATAAACTCGTGTTTTTTTCAAATCACTTAACCCAAACATACCTTCAATTTCCTCTCGACTCATTGCCGGAAACTTATAAACCAAAATTGTCTCTATCAATTCTAGTAACTGCCGTCGTTGTGGTTCAATGTTAATTTCTTGCTGGGTTCTGTCTATTAACTGCCTAGCAGATTTAATTGCTGTATCCTCTTCATCGACTACTAACTTCATAGTAGCAATTCCAACTGGCAGTGATGCTGTTTCACCTAATTCATTAAGATAAATGCGACTGATGCGCTGGCTAGTGAAAAATTCGCTGTAATTCTTGATATCTGCTGTATCTAGACTGCGATTGGGATAAATAACTACTCCTCGCCAAGAATTTTTAGGTTTATTTTGGCGTAAGTATAAAGAAATTTCTGAAAATAGGCGTGAATAAATTTCTGTGTCGGTTTGAAATTGGACTTCAACAAAGTAAATCGGATTTTCTTCTCCTTGGGTTGGGAGAAAAACACCATCTATACGAAAGGCAGTTTGCTTGATTTCAATTGAGGAGAATTGATAAGTCTCTGCGGTTTGGGGTGGATTACCAATTAATTCAAAAAAGATGCCAGGAAGTTCTTGAAAAAGGCGATAAAAAATGCTGTCAGTTTTCACGCTTGATGTATTGCGGTGATTTAATCCGTTAGATTTTACCGTGAAATAGCTAGCAACAGATTTTGTTTAATTAGATTTAAGAAAATTGGGGGCGATTTCAGTTATATATATATATGTTGTGTCAATTTCTAGCTAGTGTACTACGCCACTCTTTCAATATAAAACTAGACCACAGCAAAAAAACTATCAGTAACAGTCCCATAACTCCATCGAGCCAAATTAGGCTATGCATTTTCAAAGACATGGGAGCAACCATCGGGAAGAGATAATGGACTGGACTGGAGATACTAGTGATTGAGTATAAGCCTAATAAAAAGTACGCTAACCAAAACATGCCTTTGGTGTAAAACCAATATCCCAATATTCCTACTAGAGTCATTACAATTACAGTACTAATTACTCCAACAGAAGTAAACCAGGTTGGGCCAGGATATCGACTCAAAAATAATGCATTATCTATGTAGTGTAGCCAAGTAGAAATGAGGTTGAGTATGATGATACCTAGCAGAATTGTCTGGCGAAAATTAGAAGTATTAATCATGATCTAAATATCAATTAAAATGCTTAACAATTTATTAAGCCGACTGCGGGAAGCAATCGGCTTAATAAATTCATGATAATTTCGTTGCAATTTAAATTTAGCCGTGACTTGCACCTTGAGGGGGACGCGAGACAACCTTTTTGGCTAAACCCAAAGTCTGCAAAACTAGGATGCTCCACCAAGTAACATCAATTTCCCACCAAGACAACCCAGATTTTGCCATGTGGGGATAAGTATGATGGTTGTTGTGCCATCCTTCTCCATATGTTACGAGAGATACCCACCAAAGATTACGAGCGCCATCATTGGCATCAAAGGTGCGATAACCCCACAGGTGTGATGCTGAGTTTACAAACCAGGTTGAGTGCCAAAGTAAGACACACCTGAGAAACACTCCGTAGAACACAAAAGGCCATCCTCCCAGGGCATAAAGCAGCAGCGCGAAGGGGATTTGCAACAGCAGGAAGTAGCGATCTAGCCAGCAATAAAATGGCTGTCTTGCTAAGTCAGGGGCATATTTTTTATAGGTGTCATAGTCAAAAAATTCTGGGCGTGGGTAGAAAATCCATAGTATATGGCTCCACCAAAATCCTCTTTGAGCAGAATAGGGGTCTAAATTGATGTCTTCTGTGTGGGCGTGGTGTTGGCGGTGTCCACCTACCCAAAAAATTGGCCCGCCTTGCAAAGCCAGCGCTCCTATGAGGGCGATCGCATACTCTAACCACTTAGGAACCTGGAAACTCCGATGGCTCAGTAGTCGGTGATATCCCAGGCAAATACCAATGCTCCCGAATAACCAGTGGAGAAACACTAGCAAACCTAATGCTGACCAGGAGAAAAACCAAGGAGACAGAAGTGCTAATGCATGAAATGCAGCAAAAAATACTACATTCGTCCATCTGAGTTGAGGTGAGTTGCCTCTCTCAGGGGCGATCGCCCCAAAATTTGCGGTCATAAAAATTCCTGTTGATGGATGATGAAGCGATTTGCTTTTTCTCGGATGCCCTCCCACAAGGGATTTACCCGCCCTGTATACTAGTTTGTTACAGTAGAGTGAAGCAAGTACCACTTACATTTGTTATGCTAGCAGAACTGTGATATCCGTGCAAGTGCCACTTGCATTTTTCTATGTCATCTCACCTCCTTTCTACTCGTCAACGCCTGATTCAAGCTGCTCTTGAGTTGTTTTCTGCTCACGGAGTCAGCGCCACTACAACCCGCCAAATTGCTGAAAAAGCCGAAGTCAACGAAGTAACTTTATTTCGGAATTTTGGCAATAAGCACGGACTGCTTTTGGCTGTGCTGGAAGAGTCCGCAGCCTTCAAGGATTTAGGTGAGTCGCTGGTGCGACGAGCAACGCCTCCGGGCAATGTTTACCAAGCTCTTAAGGATTATGCAAGTGACACTTTACATGCATTAGAGCGAGTGCCAGAGTTCGTCCGGTCTGTGGTGGGTGAAGCCGACCAATTTCCGGCAGAAAATCGCCGCGCCCTAGGCAGGGGAGTAACAGAGGCAAACCGTTATGTAGCTCAGTATTTAGCTACTGTAATCCAGCAAGGACACCTAAATACTTATTTACCCGCAGAAAAATTAGCCAGTTTGCTGAATGGCATGATTTTGGGATATGCCGTAATTGAGTTCACTAGCGAATTTCACGAACTTTGGGACGATCGCGACGATTTTCTGGAAAATTTGGTGGAGTTGTTTTTAAATGGAGCCATGTCATCTTCAGCAGAATTAGCAACAAACTGCTTACAAGGAGGCTTGATCACCACAGAAGTAGCTGATTTGCCTGCTAGTTTAGTTCACGAAATTCTGCAACAGTCCAGAAAATTGGGAATGCGAGATTATGCTTTAGCTTATGTATTATTTGGGGCTGGGTTATCCGCCACAGAAATAATTAGCTTGCAGCGATCGCACCAAATCTACGATACTCAAGGGCACTTCCTACAAATCACAATTCCCGGATTTGTCCGTCAAGTACCTGTGAATCAATGGATTTTGGGCAAACGCTACGGCTCTTTTACTAATAATCCTTTAATAAAATGGCTGAAAAGTCGTAAAGATGCTCAAACAGCCATGTTTTTGAATGAAACAGGCACACCCATCTCACAATCAGAGCTTGAGACACGTTGGCAAGTATGGAGTGAGGGATTGTTAACTCCCCAAGGACAAGCGCCAGCTTTAGCTCAGGCACAACAAACCTGGCGTGTAGAAATGTTAATGCGGGGGATCACCTTGGAAAACTTGAGTATTTTAACAGGTTGCGATCGCTCCCAATTACAACCCTATGTCCGCCGAGCTAAAGAAAAAGCAGCCTTAGAGCAAGCAACCCATTTGGATCATAAGCCGGGATAGGTTTTTCAGGAGCAGGGGAAGCAGGAGAAGATGAACTATTGATTATTGACCAATGCCCAATGCCCCATGCCCAATCCCCAATTAATTCAACGGCTCCACAATAGCTCTTAAACCTTTGCTAGAAAGTGTTTTAAGCATTTCTTTAGCGTTATATTCACTGTTAAATACTCCTGCTTGCATAACTTTTTGACCTTGCCAAACTGTGGGAAACGCATCAGGAGCAAGGAATCGCACTAAATCTTGATCTCTCTCAGTTGCTAGTGGCACTACCACGCGATAACGTATACCGAATTGTGTCGCAGTGTTACCGCCATAAGGAATACTTGCAGAACTTGTTCGCATATTGCGAGTCTTGCTTATGGGGATATTGTGACTAGGAAGTGGTAAAAGTGCTGAAGCTCCTGGGGCAGAAGTTTCTAGTATTGGTAATGACTGCTGTGCAACTGGATTGGATGGGTACTCAGGGGCAGTAAACTCAATCGTATTAGGATCAATCCGTACATAATTTAACTGTCGTGTGTCAGACTGCGGTGCTGGACTGGAATTTGCAACTCTTGAAGTATTAGTTGGTGTTTGTCTACCTGACAAGCTGCTAGGAGTAGGAAAACCCGCGACTCCAGAGGTGGGGAGTTGTTGATTGGATCTAGGTGTGGGAACTGATATATTGGCTGGCGCTAATGGCAGCATTTGACTGTTTAATGGTGTAGAAACAAGATTATTTGCTGAAATGCTGTTGTTGCTTTGCCCATTGGTAGTTTCAGAGATTTCAGGAGCCGAGAAAGTGATTTCTCCAGTTGGTGGTATTTCTCGTAACACGTTGTTGGGAGCGGGTTGAGAATTTTGGGTTGCTATTGCTGTTGTACCATTAATATCTACTTTGCCAGTGATGCGATCGCTTACAAGGTTGTTACCAGCAGCAACAATTACCTGTTTAGCAGCGCTAGCATTAATGTCGTAGCGACCATTATTTTGAAATTGATTACCCCCAGGTTCGGATGCACTACCCAAATCTGGCATTGATTGAGCGATCGCAACTAAACCATCTTCTTTATTATCTTGAATAGAATTATTCCGCAAAATCGGGCGGGCATTTGCTTGCACCACAATTCCCGATCTATTGTTTTGAATTTGATTGCCGATGACTACAGGTGTGGCATTTTGAGCAATATTAATCCCAAAACCCGTTTGGTGAAAGATATTTTCCTTCACTTGGGGACTGGAGTTACCGGAAATTGTGATCCCATTGGCTCCATTGCGATCGAAGTAATTCTTGGTAATGGTGGGTGCAGCATTACCACTGACGGAAATCCCATCTTGAGTATTGCCAGTAAATGTATTTTCTGTGACTACTGGATTGCTAGATTCAATCCATAAACCGTAACCACGGGGGTTAGAGTTTGTCACCGTTACCCCAGTGAGTAAAGCTTGATTTGCTCCAACAATTGTGACATTTTGACCGGCAAAGCTCCGACTCAGATAATCACCGCCTCCCTGAATGATAATATCCTTACCTTGATTGCTAGGGTTGCCTTGAATTGAAATACCCGGTTTGAGCATTAAGGGAAATTCCTCTCCTGTCTCGGCGCTATAAGTGCCCGTGGAGAGGATAATTACAGTATTGGCGTTAGCTAATCGCAACGCTTGAGTAATCGTTTTCACAGGAGCGGATTCGCTGCCATTACCTGCGCTGTCATCTCCAATACTAGGGTTGACAAATAGCACATTAACTTGAGAGGGTGCTGTTTCACCAGAAGGCATAGAATCTGGTGTCGATGGTATTTGAGCGATGCCTTCTCTACGAGAGGCTTTGCCAACGGCGAGCTCTGCTAACGCACTACCCAAGCTTGTACCCAGGAACGCCATACTTGCCGCTCCCACACTTACGGTAAAATATAATACTGAAGTGCTAAAAAATAAAAGCCTTGCTGATTTTAGAAACTTAAGCTTTGCAAGCATAATATCTACTCTACGGTACTTAGGAACCACACGATAGTGAATCATCTTTAACACGACTCCTTAGAAGTATCAATAAATTTTTATACTCTTAGAGAGTATTATGTCGATAATATTACTCACAATATTGACCGATTGGCGATTTTTAATACAGAGTAATAAATTACAGTAAATTCAGCAATTATGAGTCAGAATATTGGCGCTGTCACGATTTCTATTATTATTCCAGTACTCAATGAAGCGGAAAATATCAAAGAAGCAATATCTACGACAGCCTTCTCTACAAAATGCGACGCCAACGCAACTACCCAACCCAGTACAAATATAGAAGTGATTGTTGTCGATGCTGGCTCAGAGGATGACACTGTGGAAATTGCTCAGTTATTAGGTGTTAAAGTTATCTTGTCATCTCCCGGTCGTGCTGCTCAAATGAATGCGGGTGCTGTTGCAGCTAGCGGTGATATTCTGCTATTTCTTCATGCAGATACACGTTTGCCGACTGGATTTGATGAGATGATTTGTACAGCACTACAACATTCGGGGACTGTGGCTGGTGCATTTAACTTGCGAATTGATGCGTCACTTTTAAGTTTACGATGGGTGGAGTGGGGAGTAAAAATGCGATCGCATTTTTGGCAAATGCCTTATGGCGACCAAGCAATTTTTTTAACAAAAGACGTATTTCAGCAAATTGGTGGCTTTCCTGAATTGCCCATCATGGAAGACTTTGAACTCATACGCCAGTTAAAACACATTGGACGCATTGTAATTATCCCCACACCAGTTGTCACCTCAGCCCGTAGATGGTTGCAAAAGGGAGTATTCAAAACTACCCTACTTAATCAAATAGTAATTGTTGCTTATTTACTCGGCGTTTCACCTGAGCAAATTCGTAGCTGGTATCGCCGAGAAAAATTTAAGAGGCTTTAAGCTGTTTCTCATGTGGGTAGCATATCTTAGGGGCATTGGATTTGAGGGTAAGTTTCAAAGTTGAGCCTCAGAAGGTCAACGTCGAGCCTCGGAAGGTCAACGTCGAGCCTCAGAAGGTCAACGTCGAGCCTCAGAAGGTCAACGTCGAGCCTCAGAAGGTCAACATTGAGCCTCAGAAGGTCAACGTCGAGCCTCGAAAGGTCAACATTGAGCCTCAGAAGGTCAACATCGAGCCTCAGAAGGTCAACATCGAGCCTCAGAAGGTCAAACTTATAAAAATGAGAAAGCGCGTATTAGATTCTAAACTCAAATTACTGCTGCTAAGTTGCCTGATTGTCACTCTAATAATTGCCGCTAAACAGTTAAATATTCAGGGACTTTTACAAACCTCAGTCATTTGGGTTGAGAGTCTTGGAATGTTAGGGCCTATCGCTTACATAGTCATTTATAACTTGGCAACATTACTGTTTGTACCGGGTTCCCTACTAACGCTCAAAGGTGGTTGTCTGTTTGGAGTATTTTGGGGATCAATATATGTGCTAATTGCTGCAATAGTCGGAGCAACCTTAGCTTTTATCATTGGACGTTACCTGTCGCGGGATTGGGTTTCTCGACAAATGGACAAACATCCTAAATTTAAAGCGATTGATTTAGCAGTTGCCAAAGAAGGATGGAAAATTGTCTTTTTGACTCGTCTCTGTCCCATTTTTCCCTTCAATTTATTAAATTATGCTTTTGGAGTTACACAGGTTTCTCTCAAAGACTACATATTAGGTTCCTTTGGTATTATTCCCGGTACTGTGATGTACGTTTATATTGGTTCTTTAGCTGGTAATCTTGCCACGATTAACACGTCTCATCAACCAATTACTCCAGAAACTCAAGTTTGGCAATGGATAATGCAAGTAGTTGGGTTGATTGCTACTGTTGCGGTGACTGTGTATATCACAAAAATTGCTCAGAAAGCATTAGCTCAAAGTATAGCAATAGAAGAAATAACAACTCATGACAAAATTAACAATCATTCAGATATTTAAAAGTATTGATGTCAGAAACTTGCAGAAGTTTTTTAGCCTAAGTATATTAACATTGCTGATATTGGCGATGTCTACGACGGGCTACGCCTACGCTTTCTCATTAAACACAGACCCAGCTTTAGCACAAGAATCTGCAAATCCAAATTCTTTTAATCCTCAAGCAATTTTACGCGATGCCTTGCAGTGGATTGATAGCCTGGGTGCGGTGGGAGCTTTAGCTTTTATTGCCCTTTATATTATCGCTACCGTTGCTTTTTTTCCAGGTTCTATTCTCACCTTGGGTTCTGGTGTGATTTTTGGTGCAATTTGGGGTTCTCTCTATGTATTTATTGGTGCAACCCTTGGCGCTACCGCTGCTTTTCTTGTGGGACGTTATTTAGCAAGGGGTTGGGTTGCTCGGAAAATCGCAGATAACAAAAAATTTGCCGCTATTGACCAAGCGGTAGGTAAAGAAGGATTAAAAATTGTCCTGTTAACGCGACTGTCCCCTATATTTCCTTTCAATTTGCTGAACTATGCTTTTGGTATCACAGGAGTTTCACTTCAAGATTACTTCATCGGTTCTGTAGGCATGATTCCTGGAACTATTATGTACGTTTATATTGGTTCTCTTGCAGGTAATCTGGCCATGATTGGCACTGAGGCTCAACCTAGCAACCCGACTTTACAATGGGTGATTCGCATTTTGGGTTTGATTGCGACGGTCGCCGTTACAGTTTATGTCACCCGGATTGCACGCAAAGCTTTAGAAGAAGAATTGTAAGGTAGTACCACTTGTACACACAAGTTGAATTACCCCCCTTAGTCCCCCCTTTCCAAGGCTACGGTGTACACACAAGTCGTATCACCCCCCTTAATCCCCCCTTATAAAGGGGGGAAATGAGATTTCCGGTTCCCTCCCCTTCACAAGGGGAGGGTTAGGGTGGGGTAAAACGCTGGTTAATCAGCTATTTTCAGACTTATGTGTACACCGTAGCTTTCCAAGGGGGGAAAAAGAAATCTAGTTCCCTCCCCTTCACAAGGGGAGGGTTAGGGTGGGGTAAAACGCTGGTTAATCAGCTATCTAAGACTTGTATATACACCGTGGTGGGGTGGGGTTCTTGTAGCTCACTCAATCGAGAACCGCCATAAACAAGCATAAAAAATGCAAGACTGAACTGCCTAAATTAATCGGGATTCTTAATTTTAAAAGAGGTTTTGCCAATGACCAATTCAGATTTAGAGAGAGTCACAGTTCGCCCAATTGACGAGTATAACCAAAAGTTGGTGTCTTACGTCCATCCGCCAAATTGGGTTAATCCTCAACCTGCCGATGTTTACGACTTGGTAGTAATTGGGGCTGGTACGGCGGGATTAGTAGTGGCGGCGGGGGCGGCGGGTCTGGATTTGGGTTTAAAAGTGGCGTTAATTGAAAAGCATCTCATGGGTGGAGATTGCTTAAATGTTGGTTGTGTACCATCTAAAACTATTATTCGGTCTGCCCGTATCGTTGGTGAAATTTGGGATGCTAAAGACTTGGGAGTTAATATTCCCCAACATAATATAGATGTTGATTTTCCTAAAGTCATGGCCAGGATGCGACGGGTAAGGGCCGATATCAGCCATAATGACTCGGCGGAACGGTTTCAAAACTTGGGTGTTGATGTATTTTTAGGTAATGGTCGATTTGCAAGTAAAAATACTGTGGAAGTTGGCGACAAAACTCTACGGTTTAAAAAAGCTGTAATTGCGACTGGTGCAAGAGCTGCACAACTGTCGATTCCAGGAATTGAAAAGGCGGGTTATCTAACGAATGAGACAGTTTTTTCCCTGATTCAACGACCGGAACATTTGGCGGTGATTGGCGGTGGCCCCATTGGTTGCGAATTGGCGCAAGCTTTCCGGCGTTTGGGTTCTGAGGTGGTACTTTTCCATAGCGGTTCTCATCTTCTAAATAAAGAAGACAGTGAAGCTGCTGAAATTCTCCAAAAGGTTTTGATTAACGAAGGAATTCGCGTAGTTCTCAATTCCAAGTTAGAAGAAGTGGTAACTGTCACTGAGGGGAAACGGCTTTACTTTTCTTCCAATGGTTATCGAGATTCGGTGACAGTAGATGAAATTTTAGTCGGTGCGGGGCGATCGCCAAATGTAGAAAATCTAAATTTAGAAGCAGTGGGTGTAGAATACGACAAGCGCCAAGGTGTGAAGGTAAATGATTACCTCCAAACAACCAATCCCAAAATTTATGCGGCTGGCGATATCTGCATGAACTGGAAGTTTACCCATGCTGCTGATGCCGCCGCGCGGATTGTGATTAAGAATACGCTGTTTTCTCCCTTTGGCTTAGGACGCTCGAAACTCAGTAGTTTGGTGATGCCTTGGGTAACTTATACTGACCCAGAAATTGCCCATGTAGGGATGTATGAACATGAGGCGCAGAAATTGGGTATTGAGGTGACAACAATTAAGATAGCTTTTAATAGTGTAGACCGAGCGATCGCAGATGGTGAAGAGTTAGGATTTCTCAAAATCCACCATAAAAAGGGGTCTGATGAAATTCTTGGTGCAACTATTGTCGCCAGTCACGCAGGTGAGATGATATCAGAAGTGACTACGGCAATGGTGAATAAAATCGGTTTGAGTAAGTTAAGCAGTGTAATTCATCCTTATCCCACTCAAGCCGAAGCCATTAAAAAAGCAGCTGATGCTTATCGCCGAACACTCCTGACATCAAATACCAAAAAATTGCTGGGATTTTTAACAAAGTTATCTTGAGCAAAATCAGTGAACAGTTAGACAACTGTTCACTGATAATTTCTAACTGTTATCTAAACAGATCGGAAGCGATTAATCTTGCCTCCTGTCAAGTCTGCGTAGTAGACATTGCCATCGTCTCCAGTGGTCAATTGTGTAGGCACTCCTAAATTAGGTCTGTCTGCTGAGGAAGCAAAGCGACGAACTGAGACAAGCTTGCCCTGACTATCAAATTTCAAAGCATCGATAGTTCCTTGACTGAAATCGCCAACTAATAAAGTATCTTGATAGATCGAGGGGAAAGTATTACCTGTGTAAAAGTCACCCAGAACAATCGAATTAGGCCCAGAATGCTTGTAAGTATAAGCTGGTGCTGTTACAGTTTTGCCACTACTATAGAAGTCTTTCGCAGCATCTAGGTTAGCATAGCTTGGTTGTTTCAGGTTGATGATATTGTTATTTGCATCCAGCCCACCTTCATAAAACGGCCAGCCAAAGTTAGCTCCTGGTTTTCCGATATTGACCTCTTCGTAAGAAACAAAGCCAACATCACCAATTACAGGGTTATTGGTGTCTTTATCAATTGTGAAACGGAAGGGGTTACGCAAACCTAAGTTGTAAACTTTAGAACGATTGCTATCGGCATCACCGTTGTAGAAAGGATTACTTGATAAGCCTTTACCAGTAATAGGATCAATCCGCAGGATTTTACCAGACAGATTATCGATATCCTGGACGCGATCTGCTCGTGGATCTACGCCATTGTAGGAAGTGCCATCGCCTATGCTGACAAACAGGGAACCATCGGTGCCAAATCGCACAGAACCAACTGAGTGAGATTCACTATCGGTGGCTATAAAATCCGGGATATTTTCGACTTTATCGAGATTATTGAGATAATCTTGCAAGCTAGTAAAAGGCTTACCTGTATCTTTGTTGAGAATTCCTGATGGTGCGTAGCCAAGTGAGACATTTGTGCTGTTGCCATCGGGACGAATAATATTATCCCAAGTGCTATTCTTACCTAGCAGCACAACTTCGCTGCCAGCAATGGCAGTAGTGTAATTAGTGTTGGGGTTAGCTGTCACCCGAATTAGCCGTCCAGCCCGATTCCCATTCTGATCGGGATTGTCTAATGTGCTATTGGGATTGTTCTTAGAATTGGTTGTACTGGTTTCTGCTGGATCGTAGGTAAACAACAAGTAAACGTAGTTGTTGCCGGTTGGACTTTTGCCAAAATCTGGATGTACAGCAATGCCTAAAAGACCGCGATCGCGTGTATTATTTACCTGTCCAGAAATATTGATAAATGGTGTTGCCAATAATGTGCCGTTGTCCAAGACTCGCACTACCCCATTTTTCTGGGCAATGAACATCTGCTTCTGGTCAGATGTCCAGTCAAAAGCTGTAGGTTGAGTTAAACCAGAAGCTACTGTATCTAAAGCAAAGTTACCAGGGTCATTATCAACAATAGTGATATTTGTTTGTTGAGTAGCTAGCTGTAACCCAACTGCATTACTGAACCTCAAATTAAATGTTTCATTTGGTTCCCCAACGGTGTCATTAACAATGGGGATCACAATGTTTTTAGTGGTTTCTCCCGCTGCAAAACTCAAGGTTCCAGATACAGTCTGGTAGTCAGATCCAGCTTTTGCAGTCCCATCCACGGTTATGTAGTCCAGACGAGCAGTCCCCACACCGCTATCCCGTGTAACTGTCACTCTCGCAGAACCATCATTCTCGTTAACTACTGGCTGAGTGAAGTTGAGGCCACCAACGCGATCGTTATCTTGAATCGTAATTCCGAGAGTTCTTTGGAGTCCTAGTGTTGCTCCCTCTGCCTGATCAATGACAAAACTAAAGGTTTCATTTGTTTCTGCCAGAGAATCGTCATTGATCGGAATGGATACTTGTCTGCTACTTTGTCCCGGTGCAAAAATAATTGTTCCAGCTGTTTCGACGCCTTCACTTCCATAGTCCGATCCTGCTGTAGCAGTGTTAGCTACGGTGGCATACTTAACTGAAGATGTGCTGCTTAAATCACCACTTCTAAGCAGAGTGATGGTGACACTACCATCACCTTCGTTCACAGTTGTGGAAGATGATCCTAATGTGATGGTGGTCTGAAGTTCTGGTGAATACAGCTGAGACTGAGGAATAATTTCCTTGGCTTGAGAAGTACTTGACCAAGAAAGTCGAGAAACGGCATCGTATGTCTTATCGTAGTATTCGAGTTTAATATCATACTTTTGACCAGCAACCAGTGCGATCGCGCCACTGTGTTCTGTGGCTGATTGATCGACAAACTTGTTGATGATTTGTTGACCATTTACCCACAGTCGCACACCATCATCAGTAGTGGTGTAGAAATTGTAAGTTTCGCTGTACTTGGCT